>CAZMJK010000005.1:23531-23886 GCA_964566555.1 uncultured Bifidobacterium sp.
ACAACAGGGTCCGATCGGCTGGGACGCGGCTCGCCAACTGGCGCTGTCGATCGCCACGGACGGCGGAGAGGAACGAAACGTCGATCCACTCGACCGGATCCGCCTCGAACAACTCGTGCGTATCGCCGAGTTGCACGTCGCCAACGCCACCGGCCTGCCCACGAGTTTCGGAGGGACCGGCGTGTCGATCATGGCGGTCACCCGCGGACAATGGGCGGCCACGACCCTCGACGCGTGGCGTCCGCTGTTCGAACGACTCGCCGCCTCACTCACTCCCACCGCTCCTTCGGGTGCTCCCGACCCGGCGGATCCCCTCGGGTTCATGGCCCCGCTCATGGCGATGATGGGCCCGATG
>CAZMJK010000006.1:0-22531 GCA_964566555.1 uncultured Bifidobacterium sp.
CGTCGTCGACCGCATCAAGGACATGGTGCTGCGCGGCGGCGAGAACGTGTACTGCTCAGAGGTTGAAGCGGCGATCTTCGAACATCCGGGTATCCACGAGGTCGCTGTTTTCGGTCTTCCCCACGAACGACTCGGGGAGGAGGTCGTGGCCGCGGTGCAGCCCGCCGCCGGCACGACCCTCGACCTCGAGGAACTGACGTCGTTCCTCGGCGAGCGTCTCGCTCCGTTCAAGATCCCATCGCAATGGTTCGTCCGTGACGAACCGCTCCCCCGCGGCGCGACTGGAAAGATCCTCAAACGAGAGATCCGCGATCGGATACTCGACGGCAAGTACTGACAGACCCGCCGCTCAACCGAAGTTCGCCAAGACGCGACGAAGGCCTCCACGAAGTGGAGGCCTTCGTACGTTCCCCCCGGAACGAGCGTGCGAAACGTCAGATCATCACGCCGGGCGGCGAGTGTTCAGTTCCGTCACGTTGTCATGCATGATCATCTTCTGCACCGCAGGCGAGAACTCCTTGAGTTCATCGACGTAGTCGAGCGGCTCGGGCATGCCCTCGATATGCGGCCAGTCCGAACCGAAGATGACGCGATCGGAACCCATGAGTTCGACGACCTCATGGACGTCGTCCTCCCAGAACGGGTTGATCCAGATGTGACGACGGAAAGTCTCCGAGGGAGGCTCAGGGAACCATCCCGGCATCTTGTTCATCGTGGCGTCGAGCTTCTTGAGCAGACCACGAAGGAATCCGGAACCGTTCTCGACCGAGGCCACCCGAACATTCGGGAAGCGTTCGAACATCTTGTCGCACACCAGCGAGCCCAAGAAGTCCTCGATCGGACGATCGAACATCGTCGCCATGCGCAACGGCTGCGGCCGGGTCTGCTGACCGAAACCGGCGGAGAATCCGCGATCCTCGGCGTAGCCGTTCGAGCTGTAACCCGAATCACCGGCATGTGCCACGACTGTGATACCCGATTCGTTCACAAGCGCCCAGAACGGATCGAACATCGGATCGGCCGGCGAACGAGGACCGTCGACGGTCGTCGGAGCGGCGGGCCGCATCACGACCGAGGTTGCACCATTGTCGAGCGCGAACTTCAGTTCGTTCACGGCCCAATCCACATCGACGAGCGTGATGTAGGGCGCGGTGAAGATCCGATCCTTGTAGTTGAACGCCCAGTCCTCGAGCATCCAGCGGTTGAAGGCGGTGAAGACCTGCATCACGGCCCACGGATCCTCGTGCAGTGGCTCTTCGTAGATCATGCCGAGCGTCGGGAACATCCAGCACTTCTCGAGACCGTGCTCGTCGAGCGTTTCGATGCGCGCGTCCTTGTCGCGATAGGCCGGACGAATCGG
Organism: uncultured Bifidobacterium sp.; assembly: GCA_964566555.1. Lineage (GTDB taxonomy): Bacteria > Actinomycetota > Acidimicrobiia > Acidimicrobiales > Acidimicrobilacustridaceae > Acidimicrobilacustris. Next base: position 1,361 of record CAZMJK010000006.1, read on the forward strand.
CTCACGCTGCTTGAGCAGTTCGATCGGGTTCTCGCCCTTGGGGTTGCCGCGGAAGTAGTCCTTGAGCACACCGGGGAGTGCGACCGGATCGAACGTGGGGTTCACGACCGCATGGCTGACCTTGCCGCCGATGACGTGGTACTGACGGCCGTTGATCGTGCACCACTCAATGGTTCGTGATGCACAACCGGCTCCTCTGCCAACCTTATGTAGTACGACGAGGCCGGGCCCGCCCACGCGGTGAACTGGCGCTGGAACACCTTCCGGGCTCGGGTGCCCACCCAATCCGGGGGCAGCAGCTCGGGCGGCAGCGACGGATCCACACTCAACAGGTGGCGCCATTCGTGGGCCATGCGGGTGCGAAGGGCGAAGGCCTCGCAGTCGTCGGATGGCTCCACCGCATCGAACTCGTCGAGGAAGGCCTCGTGGGCAGCCGCCGCGGTCTCGAGATCCCAGGCCAGTGCCACGACCTCGGCCGGGGTCTCGGCCCCTTCCACCGTGGTCGCCGAGAACAGCAGGGCCTGATCGTGCAGACCGCAGGCCGTGAGGACCGTGTCGGCGCCCTCGCGCGACCCCTCGCCCACCGCGACCCAGACCCCGGGACCGATGGTGCCGAACCCCTCGAAATCGAGACCGACCGCAAGTCGCTCGCGGGATTCACGATCGGGGGCCGCCCCGATGAGGGTCAGCAGCAGGAAGGTGCCGTCCCATGCCCGATCGGCCACGATCGAGCGCTGCACACGGGGAACGGCGGAGCCGATCATCCGACGACCCGATTCGGTCAGACGCCAGCGCGTGTAGCGACCGACCGATTCCCCCTCGAGCCAACCGTCGGACGCGGTGCGATTCACGGCCTGACGTGCGGCCCGGGATTCGATCCCGAGTGCTTCGAGCGCGCCGACCAATGTGGCGGTCCACACGGGCGTGTCGTTCGGTCCCACCCATTGGCCCAAAACACTGATGAGCAACGATCGGGCACTTGGACCGCCATCGGCGCGACGACGAGTTGCAGTGGCAACGACCATTACGGGAGATCGCCCTCGATCTCGCTCGGCGAAATCCCGAGATAGCGCTCGAGCGCGAGTTGGTTGTTGAGGATGCGGCTCTCCTCCTGCGACAGCGTGATGCGCGAGAACCCGGGTTGATGCAGACCTCGCTGCGCCGTGCGCAACATGTCGAAGTCCTGGTTGAAGACCGTTCCGAACGCCATTGAGTCGAGCGGCACCTCCATCTTCATCGGCTTCTGGCGCGGAGTCGCTGCGCCAGCGCGATCGAAGTTGAAGATGTCGAGCCAACACTCATCGGGGTGATCGCCGGGCCTCGTGCGCAGAACCGACAGAAGATCGGGGTGGAGCAACACCGTGATGTTCGGGAAGACGTTGTGCTGGTCCATCATCATGATCTGGGTGTCGGTGTAGTCGGAGAGGTCGACGCCCTTGGCCGCCTGTGCCGAACGAACGCATTGGGCCATGACCTCGAACAGGGTCGAGCCTTCCGGGATCGGCGGCACCGGACCGGGGTCGCTCGCATCGAGTCCGGCACGACCCGAGTACACCGCCGCGAACGCTTCCCAGATCTGCTGATCGTTGGGAGTCGGACGAATGCGCGGCGAGGGAACGCCGTACAACTGACGGCTGCGCCCGACGTGATCCCAGAACACCTGATGGTTGTCGAGATCGGCGAACACGGTGAGGAGTTCGGGATGCAGCCCCTGCACGTGATAGGTCTCGCTGAAGCCATCGGCTGCGGTCTTCCAGTTCGACGGCACCTTCACGCTGATCTCGAATCGGCAATGGAAGTCCTCCATGGCCAAGTACTCGGCATCGGCCGGAGCTCCCCCGAGATACGTGGCGAGACTCATCGCCTCGGTGTCGAAGTTGATGAAGACCAGCGGCCCCCACGTATCGACGAGCACCGGCGGGAGTCCGTACGCATCGTTGTCGATGACGCCGAAATCCTTCCGACTCGGGATCTCGCGCAACGATCCATCGAGATTCCAACACCAGCGGTGGAACCCACAGCGGAGTTCGGTCAGATCGGCACCGGATCCCTTGCACAACTCGATGCCGCGATGCATGCAGACGTTCTGGAAGGCGCGAAGGGTGCCGTCCTGGTCGCGCAGGATGACCGCTGACAACTTGCCCACGGAGAACTCCACCCAGTCGCCGGGCGAGGACACCGCGTCGATCGAGGTCGCCAGTTGCCACACCCGCGGCCACATGTGCTCCTCTTCCCGAGCCGCGAACTCGGGTGAGTAGTAACGATCGGCCGGAACGGTGATGGGACGGCGAGTGGTCGGCCCGGAGCCCTCGGCCCGAGTGCGCAGGGTCCCGATGTCCTTGATCGGAACTTCAGTGGGTTCAGTCAGGTCAGTCATTGTCTCAGCCCCCGAGCGACGTACCTCACGATCCTGCCACAGCCCTCAGGCCATCGAAGGAGAACCGAAGGTCACGATGCCGGTCGCCGATGCACGGTCACGACATACGTCGCATCCGGGGCGAGGTCCTCGTCGTCCCATCCTCCACGATGGGCATCGGGGATCAGTCCCTCCGCCGCACACCACGTGTCGTAGTCCTCGATCGTGGGCCAACTCGCCTTCAACTGGTTCCCCATCACCAGATGCCCGCCGGGAGCGACATGGCGCGCACAGTTTCGAACCGCCGATGCACGATCGCCATCGGCGACGAACCCGATGACGTTGCCCGCAAGCACCACGAGGTCGAACTGTCGTCCCACCTCGATCGTCGACAGATCGGCCAACCGCCAGTCGAGTTCCGGCGCACGCCGGCGGGCACGAGCGAGAAGATCCGGATCGAGATCCACCCCGACGACATCGACACCGCGTGCTGTCAGTTCGATCCCGACACGACCGAACCCGCAGCCGGCGTCGAGTGCGGTCCGGGGAGCGAAGCGCATGACGAAATCGACCTCACCATGCGGGTTCTCGCCTCGCTCGGCCATCTTGTCCCAGCGGGATTCGTAGTCGTCAAGGTCGACGGCGCGACGCCACTCCGCCCATTGCGTCGATCCGAGTGTGGGGTCATCAGACATAAGGCGGACTCCTCTCTAGTGCGGAACATGGTTGATGGCGACCATCTCATCATCGATCGCATCGATGAGGCCCCAAGCCAACGCGCGCCGAGCGTCGATCCCGTCCGGGGAAAGCGCGAGACCCATCGTTCGATGCCGACCGATTCGACGCGGAATGCTCGCCGTTCCACCGGCACCGGGCACGAGACCCATCGCTACTTCCGGGAGCAGGAACGTCGTTCGAGAGTGGGCGATCACTCGGGACGCGAACGCCGGGAGTTCGACGCCAGCACCGACGCACGAACCGTGCACGTGGACTTCGACCCGGTCGGCGATCGCCGCGAGCGCGATTCCCGCATTTCGATTTGTTCGCACCGCATGGGACTCGACGGGACTCGGTGCGGTCCCGAATTCATCGAGATCGCCTCCGCTGCAGAACGAGGGTCCATTTCCGCGAAGCACGATCGAGGTGAGCGTCGGATCGAGCTCGGCGAAGCGAAATGCGTCGACGAGTTCATCGCGCATCCTTCGTCCGTACGCATTGTGGACCTCGGGCCGATTGAGCGTGATCGACAACCGGTCACCTTGGCGGTCGACGTCGACGACGGACCCTTCGGGTCGAGGGCGTGGTGTCCGATCGGAGCGACCCGTCAACCACTCGGCATAGCGGGTTCCGCTCTGCAACAAGCTGTAGACCCACGACTCGGCCACAACGGCATCGACGACGCCGGAGGATTCCCCCACCCGCAGTAGTTGCGCGAGCGCAATCGCCGCATCCGGTGCATCGGCGATGACATCGCAGAACGAGTCCACTCGTCGATCGAGTACGTCACCACACGCGATCCACCCCGATGACTCGGAGGACCCGGCGCATAGCAACAGGTCGAGCACGTCTGCTCCGAGATCATCAACGGGACCACTCGATGAGATTCCGATCGAGACCACCGGCATCGGTGCGAGCAATCGAGCAACCCGGTGCAGATCAGCGCGGTCATAGGGCTCGGTGAGATCGATGACCACCGCGGGGAATCCATCGTGATCGGCGATGGCCGTGTCATCGAGCCCGTCGGCCAGAACGCCACGCAGTTCACTAGGGCTGAAGGCAGTCGTCATGAGTGCACCAGCCTGCCCCCCACCCACGTCGCCCGCACATGCCGCGCATCGGGTGCCGCGAGCGCAGTCGACAGCGGCAGGGCGAGGAGACAGAGATCGGCCGTCGAACCGACTCGCACGGTTCGAACCGCACCTCCCGGATCGAGCGGATCGGTGAGGTACCACTCGAGCGCCGTTCGGGCCGAGACCGCCTCCTCGGCGCCGAGCACATGGCCCGACCGAGTGCGACGCGTCGACGCTGCGGCGATCGTCGCCCACGGATCAACCGAGGACACCGGCGCATCGGTCCCCACCGAGACCGCGATTCCAGCGTCGAGGAGCGATGCTGCCCGATGCAACACCGCAGCATCTTCGAGACTCACGACATCGCGGTAGAAGTCGCCTCGTTCGTAGACCAACCCCGGTTGCACGACAACGGTGAGACCCGTGTTCGCGAGCAGCGGATCGAGATCGGTGGGGAGCACCGAACCGTGTTCGATTCGATCACCGGAAAGCGTTCCTGCGATCGCGAACGCGGTCGCTGTCGTCACCGTCTCGGCCCGGCTCACGGCATGGACGGCGACGGCCCGATCCGAGTCGTGAGCACTCACGATCCGTTCGGCCAACGCGTCGGGATCGAGGCCCAACACCTCGTCGATCACGATCTTCATCGGACCGATCTGCGCCCAAGGCCCACTCCCCTGTTCCAGCGCATCGATCGCATCAATCTCCGATCGGTCGGTGCCGAGCAGCACGAGTCGCTGGGGAATCAGTCCATCGACGATCGCTCGACGAAGGATCGTGGCGCGACCGATCCCGAGTGCATACGTGGCATCGGTGACCCCGGTCAGGCCGAACGCGGCGAGGTCCGCTCCCATCCCTTCGAGCGAAGGCGCCGAGAACCCGATGCGTTCGCTGAGCCATGCATCGAGTCGAAGGAGTCGACCGGTGGGGCGGCCATCGGGCGTGCGTTCGACTCCGTCGGGAAGGTCGGCCTGGGCAACGCCGCCAAGCACCTCGTCGAGACCGGCGGAGGACAGTACCCAGGCCAGACCCGACCGATGCTGGACGCGCACTCGTTGATCGCCGACGATCGCGTCGAGTCGATCGCGATCGAGTTCACCATGTCGGAATTCGTCGAAACCCGACACACGCAGCCACTCGGCGCCTGCCCGTCGTGCCCCATCGTGCAGGGCGTCGTCGAACGAGTCCGGAGAGTCGATGCCATCGCCATCCACCCCGTTCCGTCGAGCCGCCATCGCGAGGAGATGCACATGGTGGTCATGAAGACCGGGGAGCAGCGCCCCTCCTGCTGCATCGAGACGAACATCGAAGTGATCCTCCGCCGCGATCGAGCCATCACCGAGCGCCTCGACCTTGCCCCCGTCGATGACGACGGAGACAGTGCGACCATCGACCTCGGCGTTCTCGATCAGGGTCCGCATCGTCACCACGTCACCACACCAGTCGCGCGCCGTGAGCCGCGCTGCGGGCCACTTCTCGCAGTGCCACGTCGAGTGTGACTCCTCCACCGCGACCCACGGCATCGATCACCAAGGCTGCCGCGACCATTCCGGTCAACGGGTCGGCCACCGCATCGCCAACGAAGCACGGGCCGCCAGCGGCGTCCACATCGATCAACCCTCCCGCGACCGCGGTGTCATCGCCGAAGCCGACGCGATTGCTCCACGGCCCGCAACGCCCGTACGCGGTGATGGAGAGCCACACCTTCCCCGGACCCGATGCCACAACATCAGCCGGCACGAGTCCCAAACGATCGAAGGCTCGCGGTCGCGATGCTTCGATCACGATGTCGGCCGAGGACACCAGGTCACCGAGTTGGGCACGACCTTCCGCCGTCTCGAACGGCACCTGTCGCGCCTCATGGCCACGGTGAAGCCATTCGAACAGCGATGGATCACCGTCGCGGGACGCATCGGGACGCGACGTCGATTCGACCTTGATCACGCGCGCGCCGCTATCGGAGAGGATGCGAGCGCAGAGCGGTCCCGCCCAGAGCGATGAGAAATCCACCACCACCGCACCGTCCAACGACGACACTCTCCGCGCTCCGACCCGTCGCTGGATCCAGGGTCGTGCCACATTCACCGTGCCGCGGTCACGAAGCTGCTCATCCTCACCGCTCGGCACCATCGCCACCGCGAGACCGAGCTCCTGCGCCGACGCCACCACCTCACCGCTCTGTCGCGTTCGAATCGCCTCGGCGACCGCCGCCCATGCCTCTCCCACCGATCCGGCTTCCACCCCCAGCCAGGCCGGGAGCAGATCGCAGTCGTCCTCGCGAGGCAGGTGCACGGCACACCAGCCGTCGGCCGTCTCGAGGAGTCGACATCTTCCCCCCATCGAAATGCGCCCGACAGACGATGGGTCATCGAACACCGCGCGTCGTGTCAGCAGGCCGAGACCGTCGGCCGTGGTGATGCCGCCGAGTTCGCTGATCCGTTCACGGGTGCGATCGGCGAAGGCTATGGCCCGCTGCCACCCCGACCGCGCCTCAGCCATCGTTCAGGACTTCGATGCGATCTGCTCGCGAAGACGAGTGAGCAACTCGGCGAACGCGGGACCACGCAGCGATGCGAGTTGCGGACCCAGTTCCGCCGAAACCGCATCCTCGGAAGTGGTGATCGCATCGTTCCCGAGGATCGTCGCCTTCATCGACCGAACCACCTCTGCCGGACCCGCCGCCGCCTTCGCCGCCATCGCGTGAGCGGCGGCGAGCAACTCGTCATCGGGAAGGCACTTCCATGCCAGTCCGATCTCCGCCGCCTGCTGACCGTCGACGACTTCGCCGAACAACACGAGCGCCATCGTCGCCTGGAGATCAGTGATACGGCGCAGTCGCCACGTGTTGCCCCCTCCGGGATGCAACCCGATCTGCAGGAAGCGAGTGTCGAACTTGGCCGAACGTCCGGCGAGGATGACATCGCAGGCCAGCGCGAGGTTGAGGCCAGCACCGACCGCGGCGCCGTTCACCGCGGCGATCGTCGGGAGCGGCGAATCGGCCAGACGGAGGAATCCGGAATAGATCGTGCGGAGCTTCTCCTCCGAGTCGCATGCGGCGAGGTCGTCGAGATCGGCTCCCGCACAGAACGCCGGTGGAGCGCCGGTCACGACGATGGCACCCACATCTGAACGCTCCTCGAGCCCATCCATCGCCTCGACGACTGCGGCATTCAACGCGGTCGAAACGATGTTGCGACGTCCGGGATCGTTCAGGGTGATGGTGGCCACGCGGTCGGCGACATCGAGAGTGATCATGGCGTCATTGTTGCCGGTGCAGCGCCGGGTTGGCGATCGAATCAGCGAGGAAGTCCGAGAACCCGATCGCCCAGGATGTTGCGCATGACATCGGAGGTTCCGCCCATGATGGTGTAGGCGGGGGCGTAGGCCACTTCGAGCGACCATTCGGAGTGCAGCATCGCCTCGGGCCCCATCACCCGAGCCGCGAAGTCGGCAACGCGCTGTTCGAACTCGGTGCAGACGCACTTGGTGCCGGCGGCGAATCCAGCCGGGGTCTGCCCCAGAACACTCCGATAGACGAGCAACCGCCCAACGGTGAATCCAATCTCCAACTCGGCGATCTCCTGTCGGATGATCGGATCGGAGGTGTCGGCGATTTCGCGCGCGCGAAGGTAGAGCGCCCGGTTGGAAACCAATCGATCGATGCCTCCCCGTTCATGTTCGAGTTGCTTCATGGTCTGCGAGAAGGCCTTGCCCTCGACGCCGACGAGGTTCCCGACCGGCACACGGACATCGTCGAACCACACTTCGTTGAAGTGCCGAGCATCGACCATGTCTCGGATGGGTCGCACCTCGATACCCGGGGTGTCCATCGGCACGATGATCTCGCTGATGCCCAGATGCGGCTTTCCCGGCACACTGTCGGTTCGGCAGATCAGATAGCAGTAGTCGGACTCGTGGGCGAACGAGGTCCAGATCTTCTGGCCGTTGATGACCCACTCGTCGCCATCGCGTACCGCCGACGTGCTCAGTGACGCGAGATCAGAACCACTGTTGGGTTCGCTCATGCCGATACACCACGTCACATCTCCAGCGAGGATCTCGGGGAGATAACGCTCGCATTGCTCAGCGGTACCGAAGGTGAACAATCCCGGCCCCATCTGACGATCGGCGAACCATGTCGCCCCAATGGGGACACCAGCGGTGATGAGCGCTTCGCTCACCACCAGTCGGTCGATCGGAGAGCGACCGCCGCCGCCGAACTCCTTCGGCCACGTCATGCCGATCCATCCGCGTGCTGCCAACTCCTGCGAGCACTCGCGAGAGAACGAACACAGCCAGGAGTCGTTGAACCTGCCGTACTTCGCCACTGCAGCAGCGGCGAACTCCTCGGCCTCGGCCTTCAGTTCTCGGAGTTCGTCGGTGAGGGTGAAGTCCACGCTCGCCAATCTACGAAGAGGAACTGGAGAATGCTCAGCCCAGGAGATCGGCGAGAACTTCGCGTCGAAGCAATTTGCCGGTGGGCGTATGAGGAAGTTCGTCGCGGAATTCGATTCGATAGGGCGTCTTAGAGCTTCGGAGATGCTCCTGGCAGTAGTCGTGGAGTTCATCGACCCCGACCGACTTCCCCGGGGCGACGACGACGACGGCCGCGATCTGCTGGCCCCACTCGTCGTCGGGGATCCCGACGACAGCGGCATCGACGATCGCCTCGTGACGACGCAGCACGTCCTCGATCTCGGCGGGCGCGATGTTCTCGCCACCGCGGATGATCGTGTCATCGGCACGGCCCTCGATGAAGAGGTACCCGTCCTCGTCGATCCATCCGCGGTCCTTCGTCGGGAACCAGCCTTCGGCGTCGACGACACTGCCACCGTCGTATTCACCCGAAACCTGCTCACCGCGAAGGAAGACGAGACCGGGTTCACCGACGGGCAGGACAGTGCCGTCCTCGTCTCGGACCTCGACCTCGATGCCCGGAAGCACCTTGCCGACCGAGCCCAGTCGCACCTTGGCCACCGGATCACCGGCGAAGGCTGCGTCGTGATCCTCGGGCCCCAACAGCGCAATGGTCGACGAGGTCTCGGTGAGACCGTATGCATTGACGAATCCCGTCCCCACGAACAGTTCGAGTGCCTGCTCGAGCACGGGCAGCGGCATGCGAGCGCCACCGTAAGAGAGCGTGGCCAGTGTCGGGGCGTCGGCCGGCGAACCATCGAGCAGGTGCACCACCCGGGCCAACATCGTGGGAACGACCATTGCTTGGGTGATGCGTTCGTTGCGGATGGTGTCGAGCCACACCTGCGCATCGAAGGACTCGAGGTAAACGATGCGACGACCCGAGTACATGTTCGACAGCAGATTGGCGAGACCAGCGATGTGATACGGCGGCACCGTCACGAGTGCAGCTTGTTCCGGTTCGGCACCGGCGAATTCGACCGTGCCGATGACATAGGCCGTGAGATGCCGGTGGCGGAGCAGTGCGGCTTTCGGTGTTCCGGATGTTCCCGAGGTGTAGAGAACGATGGCGACATCCTCGGGATCAACGAAAGGCGGGAGTTCGATATCGGAACTCGCCGAGAACGTCGGATCGAGTAGATCGGTTCGATGCACGACCATGCTCGGATCGGCACCGGGCACGTTCGACGACTCGGCAACGACAACGGCGCCCCGATTGGCTTCCACCAACGGCTGGAGCTGCTCGTCGCCCAGTCGATAGTTGAGGGGGATGAACGGAAGCCCCGCGTACGCCGCGCCGAAAACCGCAACCGGGAAGCTCGCGTCATTCGTTCCGCAGTAGACCACGCCGGTTGCTCCCATCGAAAGGAACTTCGCGGCGCATCGTCGGGCTGCGGCATCGAGTTGTGCGTAACTGAGAGTTCGCGAACCAGAGGTGATCGCGGGACGGTCATCGAGTGTCGATGCCGACATCTCGAGCAAGAGCGAAAGATTCACGCGACGGCTTTCGGGTCAGTCGGACGAGGGAAGGGGCTTGGCTCCCTTGATGGCGATCTCGCGGCCGTCGGCGGCCAACGCTCCCGGACCGGGCTTGGCGCAGAGCACTTCGATGCCGGTGTCCTCATCGGCATAGCGCTTGCCCACCAGCGTGCCTTCGCCACCAGCATCGGCATGGCCACCACCGGGTCGATCGGCAGCGGCATCGACGACCTCGACCCCGCCACAGGTCAGAACAACGGGCGCGCTGGGCGGACGGACCACGACGAGTTCGACGGTGCACGCGGGGCAGGCGAGTCGACTTCCGGCCTTGATGTCCATCTCAAGCTCCTCCTCTGCAGTGCCACCTTGGCAGCGCAGCGCCTTCGAAAGGTATCGCGACTGACCCACCCCCGGAGACCTCCGATCGCCCATCACCCCGAGTCCGATCATGTGCGACGATCTCAGCCCACCCAATGACGAGGAGTTCTCGATGCAGAACATCATCCCAGGCCGCTTCGCCGACAAGGTCGCCGTTCTCACCGGCGCTGGTTCCGGAATCGGCCGGGCATCGGCGCTCCGTCTCGCCGCCGAGGGGGCCGAGGTCTTCGCCCACGACGTGAACGCCGACGCATTGGCCGAGACCGTTTCCATGATCACGGCGAACGGCGGAACGGTCGTCTCCCGTGTCGGCGACATCAGCGAGCGAGCCGAGTGCTTCGACGCCATCGCCGAGGCGGTCGATGCATTCGGCCGGATCGACGTCCTCGCCAACATCGCCGGCATCGCCGGGGCATTCCATGTCACGGAGATGACCGAAGCGCAGTATCGCCGCATGGTCGCAGTGAACATGGACGCGCCGTTCTTCTTCTGCCAGGCGTCCATCCCCCACCTCCTCACATCGAGCGGCAACATCGTCAACATCGCATCGAACGCAGGGCTCATGGGTCAGGCCTACACCGTGGCCTACTGCATGACGAAAGGTGCGGTCGTGCAGTTGACCCGGTCGCTGGCGATGGAGTTCGCCAAGACGCCCCTTCGCGTCAACGCAATCGCTCCCGGCGGCATCGTCACCAACCTCACCCACAACTTCCAGATCCCGAGCGATGTCGACTTCGAGTTGATGACGCCGTACATGGGATACCGCGGTCAGGGTGAGCCGGAGGACATCGCCGATCTCCTCGCCTTCGTCGCCGCCCCGACGTCAATCAACATCCACGGTTCGATCCTCTCGAGTGACCGCGGAGTCTCGGCCGGGTAACTCGATCAGTCCTCGGTCGCGGCGATGACCGTCATGGCTGCCAGCGCACCAGAGGACACCGTGCGGCGATAGGCCGTCGTCAATGGCTTGCCCTGCACATAGAGCCGATGATGCAGAGGGCCGCCGATGAACGCGAACGCAATCTCGGCAGTGATGTTCGGGCCCAGTTCCCCGCGACCCTGGGCTCGTTCGACGATCGACGCCATCACTCGCCGTCGGGGAAGGATGAACTTCTCGTTGACCGCAACCCGGAACTCGGGATTACGGCGCAACTCGATGGCCAGATCGTCGGCGATGTCATCGCGACGCACCGACATCGCCTCCGCCGATGCCTCGACCATCGCAGCGACATCGCCCACCAACGAACCCGTGTCGATATCGACGATTTCCGCATGGAGCGTGGCCAGCGCAGCGGCGACGAGATCCTGCTTGGCCGGCCACCGTCGATACAGCGTTGCCGAGGAGACGCCGGCCCGAGCGATGACCGCGGCCATCGTGAGCGACGCGTAACCGCTCTCGCTCAGAAGTTCGAGGGTGGCCTCGAGGATCGCCTGATCGGCAGCCTCACTGCGTTGCCGACCCGGACGAGCGCGCTCGGAACTGGCGACGGTCACGATCGGACCTCGTCCACCATGGGAGAGCGAAGCTCCTCGAGATCGATCTGATCGTCTTCGAGGGCGCCCTCCGCCTCGGCGTAGGTCATCGCTGCGAGACCGTCGAGCGGTCCACTCACGTCGGCCCGAACGTCATCGGCGCGAGCCGGCAACCACTTGAACACCACGAACGCGGCGAGGAGAACGACCGCCGCGCCGATCTTCATCGCAACGTGAATGCCGTTCACGTATTGGTCGATGGCGATCTCCCGGATTTGCGCCGCCGTGTCGGGCGAGACGCCCGGCGACATCGACGCGCGCAGTACGGCGCCGCCGACGGATTCCTTTGCCGTGTCGATGAGACCTTGCGAGATCCCCGCCGTCGACATCGCGTCCTGGACCCCGGGCCGATAGATCGCCGCGAGGATCGAACCGATGACGGCGACGCCGAGCGCTCCACCCATCTGCCGGGTCGTGTCGTTCATCGCCGAGCCCACTCCGGCCTTCTCCCGTGGGAGCGAACCCATGACCGATTCGGTGGCCGGTGCCATCACACAACCCATACCGAACGCCAGCACCACGATGCCGGTGAGCAGGACGGGATAGCCGTTCGTGGCGGGAACCATCGAGACGATGAACACCCCGATCGACGAAACCACCAGGCCACCACCAACCACGAGTTTCGTGCCGATGCGGTGGACGAAACGCGGTGCCATCGGCGCGACGCAGATCATCACGATCGACATCGGCATCATCCGGAAGCCGGCTTCGAGTGGCGAGTACCCGAGGACGACCTGGGTGTACTGATTCATCACGAACATCTGCCCGAACATCGCGAAGTACACCAGTGTGACGGCCATGTTCGCCGCGGTGAAGCGCGGGTTCCTGAAGAACCGCATGTTGAGCATCGGATGATCGATCCGAAGTTCCCAGACGATGAATGCCGCCACGACAAGAGCGCCGGCGGAGAAGACCGCCACGACGGTGGTATCGGTGATCCCCTTCGACGGCGACTCGATGACCGCCCACAGCACGAGGACGAACCCAATCATCGACAACACTGCGCCGATCGGATCGAGACGTTCGGCGATCTGGGCTTTGGACTTCGGAAGCAGCACCTTGCCGGCGAGCAGCAAGACGATGATCAGCGGGACATTGACGAAGAACACCGCGTGCCACGAGAACCACCGCAACAACAGTCCACCGATCACCGGGCCCAGCGCGCCACTTGCGCCGGCGACCGCCGCCCACACACCGATCGCTTTCGCCCGTTCGCGAGGGTCGTGAAAAATGTTGGTGAGCAATGACAGCGTCGACGGCATGATGAACGCGGCACCGATGCCCATCATCGAACGAGCGACGATGAGTTGGTTCGAAGTCTGCGCGAGCCCCGAAGCCATCGAGGCGCAGCCGAAGATGACGAGCCCGAGTTGCAGCGCCCCCTTCCGGCCGAAGCGATCACCCATGGCCCCGGCAGTGAGGAGCAGACCGGCGAAGACGAGGGTGTATCCGTCGATGATCCATTGCAGCTGACTCGTGCTGGCGTTGAGGCTGCGCACCAGCGACGGAATGGCCACATTCAGGATGGTGTTGTCGAGCGAGATCACGAGGAGGCTGCCGGAGAGCACCGCGAGGGCCCACCACCGGCGGCGCTGGAGCGTCTGTTCGTCCATGACGTCACCATATCGAAACGCTGCTGTTTCGGAATACGATTGTTTCGTATTGTGGCGGACGACCATCACCGAAAAGATCTCTTGCCCGGGTCCCTTACCTCAGTTTCACCTCGTTTCCGTACGGTCTGACCCATGGCCCGCCGCACTCGACCCCATCCCGCCGCCCGCAGCCGTCGATTCGTGGGGTGGGCGAGCCTCGCGGTAGCGACCGTGCTCGGCACCGGGATGGCGGTCAGCAATGCGCTCGCCCCCGCCTCGGCGCAGTCATCGACGACGACCCAGAAGTCGACAACCAGTGAAACTGCTCGCCCCTCGACGAACGACAGGGTGAGCGAACGCCGCAGCACCCCCAGACCGGCCACCCCCAGCCCGGCGACACCCCGGGCCCGAACCAAGGCCAGCTGATCGTGGGGTCGGTGTGGTGGTTCGTCGCCCGGGCATCGGGGATCGTGGCGTGGGGGCTCGCATCCCTCGCTGTGATCTGGGGCCTGCTCTTGTCATCCAAGGTCTTGGGTCGCCGCGTGCGACCGAACTGGCTGCTCGATCTGCACCGATTCCTCGGTGGCTTGACCGTCGTCTTCGTCGCAGTTCATCTCGTCGGCCTCTTCCTCGATCCGTTCGTGAAGTTCGACGCCATCGAACTCGTCGTTCCGTTCGCCTCCCATTGGAAGCCCCTCGCCGTCGCATGGGGCATCGTCGCGCTCTACCTGCTCATCGCCATCGAGATCACGTCATTGGCACGGTCGCGACTCCCGAAGTCCTGGTGGAAAGGCATCCACATGAGCAGTTACGCACTCTTCCTTGTGGCCACGATTCATCTCCTCACCGCCGGCACCGACCGCAACTCGCCGATCCTGCTCTGGTCGGTCGGTACGACCGCACTCGTTGTGGCGGTGCTCACCATCGTCAACTTCGCTCGGCCGCGTAGGACGGGTCATGTCGACGGCGATACCATCCGAACTGCCCAGCCCATCGGTTGACGCCAGTGATTCGGAGAAATGATGGAACGCCTCGCTATCGATCTGCTCGCCCCCGAGTTGTACGGCGGCGACCCGTATCCGATCTATGCGTGGATGCGCGCCAACGAGCCGGTCTACTGGGACGAGACCAACGAGCTGTGGGGCATCTCGCGCTACGACGACATCGTTGACATCGAGAAGCGCAAGGACATCTTCATCAGTTCCGACAAGGAGAAGGGCGGCTACCGCCCCAACCTGCCGGCTGACAACGCCATCATCGGCCTCGATGACCCGCTCCATCATCAGCGCCGCAACCTCGTGTCGCGCCGCTTCACTCCCCGGGCCGCGAACGCGTGGGAGGACGACATCCGGGCGAAGGTGAACCGCATCCTCGACGGCGTGCGCGACAACGGCGGTTCGGCGGAACTCATCAACGACGTCGCCGCACCGCTCCCCGCCATGATGATCGGAAAGTTGCTCGGATTCGATGAAGCGGAGTGGCCGAAGCTGAAGCATTGGTCGGAGACCACGATCGCCCTCGGAGGAGGACCTCGCTACTTCAACGAGGTCGGAATGACGTCGGCGATCGAATTCGCGGGTGCCGCCGCGGAACTCTACGAATCGAAGAAGTCCTGCCCCGCCGACGACATCTTCTCGCTCTACACCACTGCGGAGATCGACGGCTGCCCGTTCGATCCGAACGACGCGATCGCCGATGCCCTCCTTCTCCTCGACGGCGGCGCGGAGACCACTCGAACGGTGATCGCATGGACGATCCTCAACCTCATCACCCATCCCGGTGAAGAAGCCAAGCTCCGCAACGGTGCCGATCTCTCCGTCGCCGTCGAGGAGATGATCCGTTACGTGACGCCGATCCACAACATGTGCCGCGTCGCCAGCGTCGATGCCGAAGTCAACGGTGTGACCATCCCGAAGGGAAACCAGGTCGTGCTCATGTATTCGTCGGCCAATCGGGACGAGGCCCACTTCGATCGCCCCGAGGAGTTCCTCGTGGATCGCTCCCCGAACAACCACATCTCCTTCGGCTTCGGCACCCACTTCTGTCTCGGTGCGTCACTCGCCCGACTCGAGATCCGTGTGTTCTTCGAGGAACTCCTCCGGCGCACCTCCGGATGGCGACTCACGCCCGGAACCTCGCCGGTGGAGATGGCCAATGCCTTCGTCCGGGGCATCGAATCGGCCTACGTCGATTTCGACTTCATCGCATGACCATCGACCCGACGGAAGTCCCCCTTCCGATCCCCGGCAAGGAGGTCATCTTCCGTCATATGGATGACCCCGAGGTCCCGTGGCAATTGTGTCGCGCCCAACAGAACGCCGATGGTTCGACCTCCTATGTCCGCGAGAAGTGGTTCGCCTTCAGCCCCGATCCGCAGTACCTGTCGCTCTATGCCGAGTACGACCCGGGAATGATCGTTCGTCGACACGGGCACTACTCACCCCACATCGTGTTCGTGATCGACGGCGGACTTTGGTTCGGTGATCGCTGGTGCCCCGCAGGTACCCACGTCGAGTTGCCGTTCGGTGCCGCGTTCGGTCCGATCCGAGCCGGCGATGACGGCGCGAAGTTGTACGAGGTCATGATGGGCGACCCCCGATCCTGGGGCGATCAACCGGAAACCTATGAGGCTGCGCTCGCCGAACACAGCGTGACGCCACTTCCGGATCCTCCGGTCGACTTCCCTGAGTGGCTCGCCGATCTGCGCACGCATTGGGCTCCGGCGGCAGAGGACGACTGACACCGTCGCGTCGGACCTCGCGACGCAGCCAAGACCGCGCTAGGGCCAGAGCGGTTCGTCGTCACGGAATCCGACATCGGCGCCCCACTGATTGCGGAACGACACGTCGTGCGCCGGCTGCCGCAGTGCGACGCCCCACTTGCCCGTCGGATACCCCAGCGATACACACCCGAGCATGTTCCAGCCCTCATCCTTGGGAATGCCCAGAACGTCGAAGACCTCGTCGTTGTGGAAGACGAGCACCTGTGTGAGTGACGTTCCGATCCCCTCGGCGCGCGCGGCAAGCTGTGCGTTCCAGAGCGCCGGATACACCGAAGAACCGCTGGCATCGTGTTGTGAGAATCCGAAGAGGAAGAGTGGCACCGCCTCGAAGTTGTCGGCCAACCACTGCGCCGACTTCTGCACACGAAGCATCGACTTCGATTCCTCGAGGTCAGGCGCCGCGTGCGCCGCATCGATGCGGTCCTTGTAGTACGTCGACCACAAGACCGACATCGCCTGACGGTAGATCGGGCCGAGTTTGGCCTTGATCTCCGGATCATCGACGAGCAGGAATCGCCAATTCTGGGTGTTGCCGCCACTCGGCGCGCGCACGGCGGCATCCATGATCCGGGCCTGCACATCCATGGGAATCGGATCCGACTTGACCCGGCGCATCGCACGAGTCGTGTACAGCGCTTCACGAATATCCATCGGTTCAACCTTCCTTCGATGCCTGAACAGCGGCGGCCAGTGCGACGACGAGTTCACCGAACTCTGACGATTCCGACTCGGAAAGTGCCCGTAGGACCCGAGCCATTGCGAGATCGGTTCCGGACTCAGCGACCTTCCACTCCTCTTTGGTGGTGTCATCGACCTCCACCGAGGACACATCCCATCCGAAGACTGGCGCCATCATCCGGGAGTTGAGGGCCACCGCCTCGACCGGCAGCAGACCCATGGCAAGGACAGCGCCACCGTGCAGACCACCGCGAAGTTCGCGCAGCGAATTGAGGTAGTGCTGGGCGCGAGCCTTGGGACGATCGGCAGCCGGTGCTTCGAGCGCCCGCCAACCGGCAAACAACGCCGCTCCCGCCGGTGACGCTGCAGCACACACCTTCTCGGCGAGATCGGAGAGTCGATTCAAGGAGTCGAAGTCAGGAAGGTGCGCCTCGCCGTAGGCGTGACAGAGCACTGCCCATTCCTGCGCAGCAGTGACCGGGTCCATCACCGCGCGGGCCAGTTCCCATTGCGTGCGAACCTGCTCGGGATTCCAGAAGAAGAACGCGGACGACACCACATCGGCAGTGGTGTCACCGAGGACGCCGCCACGACCGAGCACGTAGAAGTCGATGCCCGAGAACCCCAACTCGGCGCCTCTGGCGTAGGTGGCCCCGTCGAGCATGAACGCTCCGCCCATCTCGCCGATCGGCTTGGCCAATGCCTTCGCAGTCTCCAGATGACCCATTCCCATTCCCCTCACACGTGATGGCGGCGCTGCACGCCGACGACCCCTCGCACCCTATGCGGTCCGAAGCGGATGGTCACTCCGACCGGAGGCGGTGTTACCGTTCCCCGGTCTACCGATTGAGGGGGTCCGATGGCCGACGAACAGCCACAACGCGGCGTGAAGCAGCGCAACAAGATCGTGATGAGCCAAGAGGAGATCGACGAGTTCCTGCGGGGTCGCCATTCGATGACCATGTCGACGTTGAACGCCGACGGCAGTATTCACTCGATCGCTATGTGGTACGGCTTCATCGAGGGTTGCATCGGCATCGAGTCGAAGGCGAAAGCACAGAAGGTCCTCAACCTGCGACGGAACCCCAACCTCACCGTCCTCGTCGAGGACGGCGAGACCTACGAGACGCTCCGAGGCGTCACGCTCATCGGCAAGGCCGAGATCATCGATGATCCCGACCGCATGTTCGAACTCGGCATCAGCGTGTTCGACCGATACATGGCGCCCTACACCGAGGAAATGCGTGGCGCGGTCGAGATGATGCTGCACAAGCGCGTGGTCGTGAAGCTCAACGTCGAGCGGACCATCTCCTGGGATCACCGCAAACTCGGCGGGGGCTACTGACCCGACGAGAGCGGCGCCGGGTTTCAGAGATCCGCCTGCGACCGTTCGAGGAGATCGGCATGGTCGGCGCGGGCCGCGGCCCGTCGCTCGGGAAGGTGCTCGCTGGGCCACGGTCCCGATGCCGGCGAGTACTCCTTCAGGACTTCGCGGGCAACCGTGAACTTGTGGACCTCGGTCGGCCCATCGGCGATACCCATGGTCACCGCGGCCATCAACATGTTCGCCAGCGGCATTTCGTTCGAGACTCCGAGCGCGCCATGGAGTTGCATCGTGCGCAGCACGGCCTCGCGATACACCTTCGGTGTTGCGACCTTGACCGCAGCGATCTCCTTACGGGCAGCATGACCGCCCTTCTGATCCACCGTCCACGCTGCGTGGAGCACCTGCAACTTGAACTGCAGGAGTTCGATGAACGAATCCGCGATTTTCTCTTGCGTCGCTTGTTTCTTGGCCAAGAGTTCACCTTGTGTCGTGCGGCTCAACGCCCGCTCGCACAGCATGTCGAGACAGCGGGAGACGGCCCCCACCGTTCGCATCGCGTGATGGAGGCGGCCTCCGCCCAGACGGGTCTGCGCGATGACGAACGCCTGCCCCTCACCACCGAGCAAGTTGTCGGCCGGCACGCGCACGCTGTTGTACCGAACGTACGCGTGGCCCCCGTGCCCTTCCTGCTCCTGGCCCACACCCACGTTGCGCACGACTTCGATCCCGGGCGAGTCTGCGGGCACGAGGAACATCGACGCTCCTTTGTGGACGGCGACATCGGGGTCGGTGATCGCCATCACGATGACGAAGGACGCATAACGCAGTGACGACGAGAACCACTTCTCACCGTCGATCACCCATTCATCGCCGTCGCGAACGGCGCGACAGTTGAACACCCCGGGATCCGCGCCACCCTGTGGCTCGGTCATCGAATAACACGACGAGATCCGTCCATCGAGCAGCGGTTCGAGATACGTGGCCTTCTGCTGCTCGGTTCCGTAGTGGGCGATGATCTCGGCGTTGCCGGAATCCGGGGCTTGACTGCCGAAAACGGTCGGTCCGAATTGTGAACGACCGAGGATCTCGTTCATGTAGGCGAGCTGCACCTGCCCGTAGCCCTGGCCTCCGTACTCCGGAGTCAGATGACATGACCACAATCCGCGTTCCTTGACGACCTGTTGCAGCGGGCGAATCGCTTCCTCGTAGAAGGCACTCGCCTTGTTGTAGACCATCTCCTCGCCACCGAACGCGAGATCGAGCGGTTCGACCTCTGCCTTCACGAAGTCTCGGATCCAGTCCAACTGGTCTTGAAATGCCGGATCGATACCAAAGTCGGCCATGTCCTCGTCCCCCTCCGATGTCGCGTCGCCACACCGTAGGCCCGGATTCGAGTGGTCAGGAAATGGCGTTCACGCCTCCCAGCGGCAACGAAGTGACTGGACCGATCGCAGATTGCAGCCCGAGGGCTGGGCGCCGCGATCGTTCTCGGCAAGTTGCAGCCCCGACAATCGATCGAGCAGCACATCGAGAGATGCGAGCAATTGCTGCTTGGCCATATGCGTGCCCGGACAGAACTTGGCTCCGAAACCGAACGTGAGGATGTCGCTATCGGGCCGATCGATCTGGAACTCGTCCGGTCGATCGAAACGAGCGGGGTCGCGATTGGCCGATGCAATACCCGCCAGAACGATCGCTCCTGCCGGCACATCGACGCCACCGATCGCCCCGGCACGCAGAGCCATCCGCGGGAGAAGCGGTACGGGCGGTTCCCATCGAAGAAGTTCGCGCACCACCGCAGGGCGGGTCTCGGGTTCCTCGGCCACCCGGCGGAGAACGTCGGGCTGATGCATCAGGGTCCACAGCAGATTGCTCAAGGCATCCGAAGTGGTCGTCGCCCCCACTGCGAAGAGCAGCCGCACATGCGAGTAGACCTCTTCATCGCTCAGTCGCACACCTTGGAACTCACCCGAGACCAATTGCGAGATGACATCAGCGCCGGGGTGTCTCCGGCGATCGGCGACCACCGGCGCGATGACTTCCGAAAGCTCCTCCGCAGCTCGACGGGCGCCGTCGGGATCTCGCGGCTCAGACAGGATCGCGAGGGCCCACCGCCGTTGTTGATCCTCGAATCCCTCGGGCAGGCCGAGCTTTCTGCTGATGGCCCAGAAGGGAAGGCGATTCGTGAAGTCCTCGATCAGGTCGGCCTCACCTCTCGGTGCGAAATCGTCGAGGAGTCGGCCCGCCAACGGGGTGAGTTCCTCGTCGACGAAACGAATTGCCGCCCGAGATCGAAAGGCGGGAGTGGCCAATCGCCGATAGAGGTCGTGCTCGGCGCCGTCCATCGAGATGAACGTCCGACCGATCGTCCTTTCCAATTGGTACTTGTAGACCTCGCCCCCGGGGAAGTCATCGTTGGCCGCGAAGAACTCGCGCAACACCTCCCAGCCGAGAAGGGCGATCGCCGGCATGCCGAAGAACGACACCGGGGCCACGTCACCATGACGTCTTCGCAGCTCACCGAGCGTCTCGTGGAGACGGGGTCCGGGAAGAGGATCGAGGGCGAAGTCGATCGGCGCGCTCGAACCACTGGGTGACGCTGCGTCATTCCCGGTCACCATCGCCCCTCCTCGCTCTCGACCGTCGCCGACGTGAGCCGGTCGTTCCGAAGATGTCAGGATGTCACCTCCGGCGACCGTTCGCCGTCTCAAACCGAACAGCAGCACACCGAGGGGGAATCATGAGTGACGGCGCGAAGTACGAAACGTTGGTTCAGGAGTTCTGCGATGCCTGGGCCGAAGGGGATCACGACAAGGTCGTGTCGTTCTTCACCGAGGACG
>CAZMJK010000007.1:0-9570 GCA_964566555.1 uncultured Bifidobacterium sp.
GACGACCACGACCCGCATGCCCACCATCGCCGCGCTCGCCGCGTTCGTGCCGTGGGCAGATGCGGGGATGAGACAGACGTTGCGATCATCGTCGCCATTGGCGAGATGCCACGCCCGGATGGCGAGAAGTCCGGCGAACTCGCCTTGGCTCCCGGCGTTGGGTTGGAGTGAGACAGCGTCGTAGCCGGTGATGTCAGCGAGCCAGCGTTCGAGGTCGGTGATGATCGTGCGATAGCCCTCGGCGTCGGCGGGTTCGACGTAGGGGTGCATCGCCGCGAATTCGGGCCAGGTGACGGGCTCCATCTCGGCTGCGGCATTGAGTTTCATCGTGCAGGAGCCGAGCGGAATCATCGCCCGATCGAGGGCGAGATCGACATCGGCGAGACGGCGGACGTAGCGAACCATCTCGGTCTCGCTGTGATGGGACGTGAAATTCGGATGCGTCAGGAATTCGGTGGTGCGTGCGAGGGGAGAGGGGATGGAACCGACGGTTCGTTCGTCAAGTCCGGCGACGGAGGCATCAGTGGCACCGGCGCACGCGAGAAGGGTCGAGACGACGACGGGTGTGGTGGTCTCGTCGAAGGAGACGGCGATGGAGGTGTCATCCACGCGCCGAACCTCGAGTCCCGCGCCGCGGGCGGTGGCGATGAAGCCATCCGATCCGCCGGGAACGGCGATGGTCAGGGTGTCGAAGAACGTGTCGTTGAGGATGGTGTAGCCGAGCTCCTCGAACCCCAGAGCGGCAGCGGCGGTGAGGCGATTGACGCGAGTGGCGATGCGGCGTAGCCCGTCGGGTCCGTGCCACGCGGCATACAGGGCGGCGATCACGGCGAGGAGCACCTGCGCGGTGCAGATGTTCGAGGTCGCCTTCTCTCGACGAATGTGCTGCTCACGCGTTTGGAGAGCGAGTCGATACGCAGGACGTCCCGCGGTGTCGATCGAGACGCCGACGAGGCGTCCGGGCAGTACTCGTCGGTGTTCCTCACGGGTGGCGAGGAACCCGGCACTTGGACCGCCGTAACCGAGGGGAACTCCGAAGCGTTGCGACGAACCGACGACGACATCGGCGCCCATCTCGCCTGGGGGAGTGAGGAGACAGCACGCGAGGAGATCGGTCGTCACCGCGACGAGGGCGCCCGCGATATGGGCGGCATCGATCACGGGGGCGATGTCGCGAACCGCTCCGGATGAACCGGGGTGTGAGAGCAGGATGCCGAATGTGTCGTCCGGAATCGGATCGGTGAGATCGACGAGGTCGATGGAGAACCCGAGTGGCTCGGCCCGAGTCTGCAACACCGCGATCGTCTGCGGGTGCGTATCGTGATCGACGAGGAAGCGGTCGCCGCGCGATCCGTTGGTTCGGTGGAGAAGGGTCATCGCCTCCGCCGCAGCAGTGGATTCATCGAGCATGGACGCGTTGGCGATGTCCATCCCGGTGAGATCGCACACCATGGTCTGGTACATCAAGAGTGCTTCGAGTCGACCTTGGGAGATCTCCGGTTGATACGGCGTATAGGCCGTGTACCAAGCAGGATTCTCGAGAACGTTTCGTCGGATGACCGGGGGAGTGACGCAGTCGTACCAGCCGCAACCGATGAGCGACCTACGAACGACGTTGGACTCGGCGATCGTGCGCAACCGACTCAACATCGTCGCTTCGTCGACGGCGGCCGGGACCGAGAGTGGCGTCGTCGAGCGGATCGACGGAGGGACGACCGAATCGATGAGCGCGTCGAGCGAAGGCTGACCGATGAGGGACAGCATGACCGAGATCTCATCGTCGGACGGACCGATGTGGCGTCCGACGAACTGATCGGAAGCGAGAAGTTCGGGAAGGGACGGACGGTGATCGCTCATGGCTGCCTCGGTGGTCTCGGGACTCGGCGCGTTCGCGCTCGAGATGGACCCCGCTCTGTCGTGGAACCTGAGAGTTTCGTTTCGATCGAGATGGACTCGATCTCCACTTTCCCCTTCGGTGAGTCGAACACCGAGGTGTCGACTGCTCTCCAGAGTTGCCTACGCGTGCGATACCTGGGCCTGAGAGTTTCCCGGGGGGTTGCTCCTTCGGCGCCTCCTCCCACTTCGGTGATGAATCACTGAAGTGGTCGTCGATCTCTCCCGCACGCGGTGATCAGCGTCAGTTGTCGATTTGAACTTAGTCGAACAGGTCGGGCTGTTCGCGAACGATGGTGGCGTGGAGGGGTTGGAACGAGAACCACCCCGCGAAGTGGTGTCCGATCTGATCGTGCGTCATCGAGGCGCAGTCGTCATCGATGGAGATCGGGGAGCCGGCCGCCATCGCCAACAGTTGGGCCTGACAGCTGCGCTCCATGGTGATGTACCACCAGGCCGCCTCGTCCACCGAATGACCCACGGTCAGGAGGCCGTGATTGCGGAGGATGGCAGCCTTCTTCATGCCGAGACCGGCGGCGATGCGCTGTCCTTCGGAGGGATCGAGGACGACGCCGGTGTAGTCGTCGAACAGCACGTGGTCGCCGTAGAAGGCGCACGCATCTTGGGTGATCGGGTCGAGCAATCGACCCAACGAGGAAAACGCTTTTCCGAAGACCGAGTGGGTGTGGGCGGCAGCGATGACGTCGGGTCGAGCGGCGTGAATCTGCGAGTGGATGGCGAATGCCGCTTGGTTGATGGCGAACTCACCATGCAGGATGTCGCCGTCGTGATTGACGAGGACGAGGGCGGACACACGGATCAATCGGAAGTCGACGCCGATCGGATTCAACCAGAAGCAGTCGGTGTGCTCCGGGTCGCGAACGGTGATGTGGCCGGCGACACCTTCGCCGAATCCGAATTTGCCGAAAAGCCGAAAAGCGGCGGCCAGACGCTCCTTGCGATGTTGACGTTCCTCGTCGAGGGAGTCGAAGACGGGGATGTCGTAGGGGATGGGCTTGGCCGCTCCCCGTACGACGCCGAAGTTGTCCGGATCAAGACTTGCGGTCATC
This sequence comes from uncultured Bifidobacterium sp., assembly GCA_964566555.1. GTDB lineage: Bacteria > Actinomycetota > Acidimicrobiia > Acidimicrobiales > Acidimicrobilacustridaceae > Acidimicrobilacustris. The sequence continues at coordinate 2,964 of CAZMJK010000007.1, forward strand.
GTTCATCACCGATCGCTCGAGGGATGGTCTCTGAAGGTCAGCCGCGATCCTAGGCGGGAGCAGCGCTTTCGCGGAGTGCTTGACTCTGCGGTCGCTTGCTGTTTGTCTGAGACCACAAACGAAATGCTGTCGTGTGTGGGGAAGTTCGGTGAGAATCCGACGCTGTCCCGCAACCGTGTGGGGGAAAGCAGGAAGTTCCTGCGGACCCTCGAGTCGGATCACCGCACCCGTCGGCGCAACTCACCCTCACCGTCGCGGAATGCGGTGTCGAGTTCGGGAGCGGCACCCTCGGTGCATGCGTCCAGAGTCGGCGTCGTCGAGACGTCGGTCTGATCTCAAAGGACGTTATGGCTCCCTCCTCCCTCTCAGTCTCGGCTCGCTTCCGTCGCGGAACGGTGGCGTTCGTCGTCGCTGTGTCGTTCCTTCTCGGTCTGGCGTCGGCGCCCACCGGCGCGGTGACCACGCCGGCCTCCACGCTCACCTCGACATGGCTGGCCGCGCAGGTGGGTGCCGATGGCCAGGTCAACATCAGCGGCGCCACACAGTCGATCGTGACGCAGACGATGTACGTCGCACAGGGCTTGGCGGCGACGGGGGAGCACCGTGAGGCCCTTGCGCGGGCGATGGCGTTCCTCTCCCTCGGCTCGAGCATCGAGGAGTGGGTGACCAACGACGGAAGTGGGGGAACGGTCGCTCCACCCGGTGCGGACCTCCCCGAACGTCTCGCGTCGTTGATCCTCCTCGTGAACACGACCCGCGGGAACCCGCGTGCCTTCGGAGTTCCGGCGGTCGATCTCGTGTCGAGGGCTCAGGCCATGTACGGGCAATCGGTTCCGGGGTTCTACGGCTATCAAGAGCCGTATTCATCGGTGCAGGATCAGTCGATGATGGTGATGGCGTTGCAGGCGGTCGGCGCGACCCCGCCGAGTGCCGCCGTCGACTGGATCGTGCAGCAGCAGTGCATCGGCGGCACCAATCCACAGAGCACGATCGGTGGCTGGCAGTCCTACCGGGGAGCGACCGGCAACCAGCTCAACGATTGCGTGGCGCCGGATCCGGTGAACTACGAGGGGGCCGATACCAACTCCACGGCGTTCGCGATCCAAGCGCTGCAACTGTTCGGACGATCATCGGCGGTCGCCGGTGGGCTCTCGTTCCTGCATGGGGCACAGGCAACCGCAGGCCCGGGTGTGGGCGGATTCCCGTGGTTCACCGGTGGCGATGTCGACGCGAACTCGACCGCGCTCGTGCTCCAGGCGATCACCGCGGCGGGGCAGAGTCCGTCGACGTGGGCCGCAGGGGGAGTGACCCCTCTCGCGGCGTTGCAGGCCTTCCAATTGCTCTCCCCGCCCGTTGACGCGGGATCGTTCTACGCGAGTTGGAACCCCGGCGTGTCCGATCTGCTGGCGACCTACCAGGCGGTCTGGGGTCTCACGCTGACCGCCTTCCCGTTCCCGGTGCTGCCGCCGATGGCGGATCCGGAACCGACTCCGGAGGCGACGCCGGCCTACACGGGGTGAGCAGCGGGGTCGCACCAGTTCGAGGAACGTCGTCAGTGTCCGCGACTTTCGGCTCCTGCTCGGTAATATCGTCACGTGACGAAATTGCCGGTGAAGGGACGGGACCCGGAGAAAGCGACTGCGAGATGTCGTTGGTGCGGTCGGCCGATCGAGACCCGCGAGGGTCCCGGTCGACCACGATCTTTCTGTCGAGCGGGCTGCCGTCAGCAGTCCTACATGGCCCGCAAACTGGCACAGAGCCACGGGCTCGGCGAGAACGACGTGATCATCGATCGAGAACTCCTCGAGGAGCTCCAGGGGCTGCTGTACTGCCTGCACGCCGCCGTCGAGGACGTCCAGCGGGATCTGGCGAACTCCTCGAGCCCGGCGGACATCGCCGAGGCACTTGCGTGGCTCATGGAGAACGCCGAGCCATTGGCGGCGGCACGAGTCGAACCCCGCATGGCGCTCATCGTCTGACGCCGTCCGCCGACGCGGAACGACCTCCCGGACCCTTCCTCGAAGGCTCGCATTAACTTTACATAACGAGGATTATCGGCATACGAAGGGAACGATCTGGGTACTGGAGCCACTCCCCGTGGGTCAGGTCAGGCCCTCGGACAGCGCCGACAGTTCGCCGCCGAGATGACCCGTGTCGTTGTATCGACGCAGCATCCAGCGGTCGTCCAGGAGGATGAGATGGGCGATCGACGCGTTGTCGGTCCAGGCGAAGGCCAGTGGCTTGGCCCCCGTGGCGTGGGCCAGCGCCGCCCCGATCGCTCCCCCGTGGCTGACGGCCACCACTCGTCGGCCCCGATGGGCGGCGTGGATCCGGCCGATGGCGCCGACCACGCGCGCACTCAGTTGGGCGAAGGTCTCGGCACCGGGAATGGCGCCCCAGTCCTGGGTCCGTTCGACGTCGAGGAAGGCCGGATCTCGGTCGGCGACCTTCTTGCGGAAGACTCCTCCCTCCCACTCCCCGAGGTGGATCTCTCGCAGGTCGGGCTCGACGATCGGGTCCATGCCCAGGTGGCCGAGGAGCGGCGCAGCGGTCTGCTGAGTGCGCTGGAGCGTCGTCACGTAGACCGCAGCCAAGTCGAGATGGCGGAGTCGCTCTCCTACTTGCTCGGCCTGCCAGTGCCCGTGCTCAGTGAGGGGTGGGTTCCCCTGTCCGTCGACGAGCGCGAACGGCGCGTCCTCGCGATAGGCGGCGGATTGGCCGTGGCGGACGAGGAACAGTTCCGTCGATCCGGGCGGAGCTTGGAAGGGGCGCTGCGCGTACTCCACGTCATCTCTGCTCATGGGCGGAACGTAGCAGTCGTTCGCTCGGTGGAGGCCGACGGCGTTAGCGTGGTCCGTCTATGTCACGCCGCATCGAAGTTGAACTGACCAGCACCCGCGACGATGGAACCTGGACCTGGCGTGCCGCCGGTGCCAAGTTGCCCAAGGGCGAATTGAACGGGGCCCTCCTGTTCGACGGTGCGAAGGTTGGAGACGTCGTTCGTGCTGATGCTGAGTTCATGATGGACGGCATCGACATCATCGCCGTCCTACCCCCGAAGGGAGCGCGGAAGGAACCCGAACGCATCGTCGTCGTCGGGACGCCGCGTCGAGATGATGAACCGCTCGTGACGACCAAGCTCGCGCCCAAGCGTGGCGATCGTCGCGACCGCAAACCCCGCCGCGACGGAGAGCGTCGCGATGGTGAGCGACGCGACGGCCGCCCACCGCGATCGAACCGTGACGGCGACGGATCGCAGGATGCTCGACGCAAGGGTGGGAACCGAGCCCATCATCCGAACCGTCCGACCAAACCGGCACCGGAACCCAAGCCCAAAGCGAAACGACTTCGCGCCGGACGCACGCACCGCAATGCCGCTCTCGCCGCGCTCGCACCCGAGCAGAAGCCGATTGCCGAGCAGGTACTTCGGGGCGGAATCCCCGCAGTTCGTCAGGCGGTCGAGAAGCAGAACGAGACGAACAAGGCCGAGGGGAAGCCGGAGATCAGTCCCGCACCGCTCCTCCAGCTCGCCGAGCAACTCATGCCGCAGCTGCGATCGGCCGAGTGGCGCGACAAGGCCGAGGCCGCGCTCGCTGATCTCGCCGAACTCGATCTGCGGGATCTTCGATCGGTTGTGGTTGCGTCCGACGCTGGTGCCCGTGACGATGAGACGCGTGCGCTCGCCGAACAACTCAAGGTCGGTCTTGCCCAGCGCGTCGAGTCGGAGCAGGAAGCGTGGCTCAAGGAGATCGATGAACTCCTCGAGGGTGGCCGGGCGGTTCGGGCACTGCGCGTGAGTTCCCGACCTCCGAAGGCCGGTGCTCCCCTGCCTGCCGACCTTGCGACCAAGTTGACCGAAGCCGCTGCCGCTTCGCTCACCGCCGAGACTGGCCAGGACCGTTACGCCACCGTGCTGGATGCGCTCGCGTTCTCTCCGGTGCGCACACAGGTCACGCCGCAGGGTCGACCGGCGGAACCCTCGCCCGAACTCCTCGCGGCCGTGACCAAGGTCGCCGCCCGACTCCCCCAGGTCGCCGCCCTCTTCGGTATCGAAGCGACGACCAAGGCGCGACCGGCAGCGAAACCGCGTCCCCCGAAGCCCGAGGTCGGGAGCGAGTCCGCAGAAGAGGCGACCGAAGAGACCCCTGTCGCCGCGGAGTGAGTTAGCGGAGCAGCTCGATCAACTCGAGCGGATGTGTGAGCACGAGTTCGTCGCCGGCGACCTCGGCCCGAGGATTCCATCCTGCGAGTGCGAACTGCACGCCGGCCGCCGCCGCACAGTTCCGATCGTGGTCGGTATCGCCAACGAAGAGGACCTCCTCGGGTGAGAGCCCGAGCCGATCGAGGACCGGCCCGAGTCGCTTCGGCCCGTCGAACGAATCGGCGAACAGCGCGAGGTCGGGAGTCCAGCCGAAGCGGTCGAGTTCGGCCCAACCCGAGCGCGGATGCTTGTTCGAACACACCGCCCATCGATCGAGCGACAACAGCAACTCCTCGACCCCCGGGAATGGTTCGACGAGCATCGGGTCATAGGTGTCGAGGTAGTCCTCGACGCGAAGCCCGAGTCGAGTGCACTCCTCCGCCAACACATGGCCGTAGGTGATCTCCGCTTCGTCCACACCGAGAGAACGGAACGCCCCCGCCAACGCGAGATCGGAGTCGATGAGGGTGCCATCGAGGTCGCAGATCGGAATGCGTTGGAACACGAGCCCTCCGAGTGACGTCTCGTGCGCCACACCCTAGTTTCGTCACGTGACGAAACGGGTCGCTTCCCGACGAGTCGCTAGTCTCTCGCCATGGTTGACTACGAAGTACACGGACATGTCGGCGTTCTGACCCTGAACCGCCCCGAGGCCCGCAACGCCGTCAACGACGTCGTTGCCCAGTCGATGACCGAGCATCTCGAGGCGATGGAAGCCGATCCGGACGTGTGGGTGGGTGTCCTGACCGCCAATACGACCGGTCACAGATCGCCCGTGTTCTGCGCCGGGGCCGACCTCAAGATGATCAACTCCGGTCGCGCCGGCGACCTCGCCACCAAGAAGGGTGGATTCGGCGGCTTCACGACGTTCCCCCGGACCAAGCCGGTGATCGCCGCCATCGATGGACTCGCCACTGCTGGTGGCTGCGAGATCGCGCTTGCGGCGGACATGATCGTCGCGTCCGAGCAGTCGGAATTCGGCTTGGCCGAGGTGAAGCGCAACCTCGTCGCCGCCGCTGGTGGCCTCTACCGGCTTCCCAAGGTCGTCGGGAAGAACGTCGCCCTCGAGGTCGCGCTCACAGGGGCGCCGCTCAGTGCACAGCGGGCCTACGACCTCGGTCTGGTGAACCGCCTCACCGAGAACGGCCAGGCATTTGCCGCGGCGATGGAATTGGCGGAGGCGATCGCGGCCAACGCTCCCCTTGCCGTCTGGGAGAGTCGCGCCCTCGTGATCGCCGCCGATTGGGAGGACGAGGCGACGATCAACGAGCGAACGGCAGCAGCCTTCGGTCGTGTGCTCGCCTCCGAGGACACCACCGAAGGTCTCACCGCGTTCATCGAGAAGCGAGCGCCCCAGTGGAAGGGTCGCTGACCTCGTCGGTCACTCCCCCAGCAGGTCGCGGCGCACGGTGATCAGCCGAGCCGTCAGTCCGAACCGTTCGAAGAGGTTCTTCGATGAACGCGCCCCGGGAAGGGTCTGGGCATCGATCGCGGTCGCCTCGTTGGCGATGGCCCATGCGATTGCCGATTCGATGAGTGCCTCTCCGACGCCGACATCCCGCGCCTCGGGAGTCGTGTAGATCTCCCGCAGCACCACCACTCGTTCCCCATCCTCGGCAAGGGTGGCGATGGCGTAGCCGACGATCGCCGATTCCCAGAGACCACACCACACCATCGTGTCGTCCGCTCCGAGCGCGGCACGCAGCACGGTGGAGACGTCGTCGCCGCGGTGCAGGGTCTCGACGAACACCTCTCCCCCGCGATGGGTGCGCAGTTCGGCGATGGCGCCGTTCATCAGGTCGCTGATCGTCGCCACATCGTCGATCTCGGCCGGACGAACCGTTGCGGTCATCTCAACCCTGGAGTTGGCGCAGTCGATTGAGGATCGTCTTACGGGCGCGGTTCGATCGCTCGTGAGACTCGACACGCGCTCGTCCTTCGGGCTCGAGCTCGGCGAGGAGTGGAAGGATCTGGGCCGCCGTCAACGAGTCGTACCCGGCGATGAGGTCGTCGATACCCGAATCCGTGGAAGAGGATGGGCTCGACGGAGTTGAGGTGTCGTGCTTCGTTGGCGTCCCCGATCGTTTCGGAGACGCCGAACGGGCAACGATCTCGAGGAATGCGGCGAGGTGCGACTCCGCATCTGCAATAGCCGAGCGGGCCTTCGCGTTCGTCGCCCCCAGAGCGAAGGTGCCGATGACCTTCGCGTTCGCTGCGTTCGCTCGTCCTCGCTGGGCCAGGTCCGGAATCGACTCGACTCCCCTCGCAATGAGGCCGATCGGGGCATAGAGGATGGCGTCGAGGAGTTGCTCGACGAGCTCGTCGCCGTTCTCGCCCGCCGGAGTGGGCATCTCAGCCCTTGACCTTCTTGGCGGCTGCCTTCTTCGCCGGAGCTTTGGCGGCAGT
>CAZMJK010000007.1:9580-10688 GCA_964566555.1 uncultured Bifidobacterium sp.
GCAGTCTTCTTCGGGGTCGCCGGTGCCTTCGCCGCTGACTTCTTGGCCGCCTTGGTGGCGGAGGACGCGACCTTAGCGGTCGACTTGGCCGCCGACTTCGAGGCGGAGGCGGTCGATTTCGGCGTCGACTTGGTCGACCCGGCTCCGCTCGACGCTGCCTGCGGTCGGTTCGCCGTCTTCTTGGCTGCGGCCTTCACCTGGCGATCGAGTGCTCCGGATTCGATGTGCTCGATCGCCGGGCACACCGCCTCCCCCACCGGACAGTGGAGCGAACCGGGGGAACCGAACTGACCGCGATTGACCAGCAGGAAACAGCCGGTGCACATGAACTCGTTGGCCTTCTTGGGCGTGACCCCTTCCGCCACGTCCGAGGGAGTGCGTGGTTCGGGGACGACCTCTTCGTCTTCCTCGTCTTCATCGTCGGCGGCGGCGATGCGGTCCTTGAGGATGGCGTCGAGATCGGCCTCGACATCGTCGGGGTTGAGGTCCTCGTCATCGTCATCGTCGTCCTCCCGTTTGGGGCGGGCGGCGAGGGCGGCGTCGGTGGCCGCCTCGTCCTCTTCGTCGTCTTCGAGGGCGACGTCATCGCCCAGGACCTCGTCGAGATCCTCGACATCGCCCTCGAGATCGTCTCCCTCGAGATCGACGTCGAGTTCTTCCTCGTCGAATTCCTCGTCGATGGGATCGTCAGCCATGGAAACCTCTGGTCAGGCCCGTGGAGTGGGGCCGGGGTGGATCGTGCCGCGGATGATAGGCACGAAGTGGACGGAAGTTGGTGCCTTTCGTGTCAGATCCCCTGATTGGTGACATACGACACGTGGACTACGAGCCCAGACGCCTGCTCTCGGCTCGACGTTCGGCCTGGAGTCGTTCGAGTTCCGGTTCGGCGCTGTGGTCGACGAACCGCATCATCTCGGCGATGGCCTGGTGGCCCGCCTGTTCGGCGATCAGTCGGTGCATCTCCTGACCCACGATGCGATAGGCGGGGTGACCCTGTGGGGTCGTGCGGAGTTCGATGAGGTGCATCGCCTCGCGGGCGTTCATCTGCATCGAGAAACGCACCCGATAGGCCAATGAGACGGCGTACGAGGAGTCGGCCGGGAACTGC
>CAZMJK010000007.1:10698-11484 GCA_964566555.1 uncultured Bifidobacterium sp.
CCGATCGCGCCATGGCATCGTCGAAGGCCGCGGTCACACCCGCATCGTCGACGGCAGCGGGACGGGTGTATCCGTGAAGCGGCGTGAGCTTCTGCCATTCGATGGTGAGCATGCGATGGCGCTGAAGATCGCGGAACGCGCCGTAATCGGCCAGCACGTCGAATCGATAGTTGGGACGCTCGAGGGCCCGGCCCGGCTTATGGCGACGGTTGTCTCGAGTGCCCTCGTAGGCACGGAGAACAGCGATGCGCTCTTCGGTGCTCATTCGCCGAACGCGCTCTTCGATCTGCGACTCGGGCAGGGAAAGGTGCGGGTACAGCGCCGCCGTGACAAGCTTGACCTCGGCGTCGGGATCGAAATCCACGAGCGAGACGACCGGCGCTGGCTCGATGGCGTCGACATCGGAGAAGACCCGGGCGGCGATGTCCTCCATCGCCGAGTGGCTGGAGTGGAGGTAGGAACTCCATGCCACGCCGCGATCGTCGAGGTCGACGCGCTTGAGGAACGACGGAATCACCTTGCGCAGCTCGGCCAGCATCAGATCGGCGTAGGTGCGAGCTTCGGGGAGCGGGTGCGCTCTCATGCGCAGGAGGAGCATCTCGTACCCCTGACCCGTTCCGTAGATCCCCACATTCGAGAGTGCCGAGGCCGGCAGCAATCCGCGCAGCGAATCGAAGGCCTTCGCCCTGATGGCTTGCCGGTAGACGAAGTCGCTGTCGGACGGATCTTTGGGGATCCGCTCGCGCAGGTCGTCCACGACGATCGGAAGCAGTTCGGCATAGGTGT
>CAZMJK010000007.1:11494-12180 GCA_964566555.1 uncultured Bifidobacterium sp.
TCGAACAAGCGATCCATATCGCCGACGTAGCGTGTTCCGAGGCTTGACTGGAGCACCTCGGGTGGGCGATAGAAGCGGTAGCGGCCACCGATCCGAGCGTCGTAGGAGATGTAGCGGGTGGACTGCTCGAGATACGCCATCAGTCGGCCCCATTCGAGCACCTTGGTGAGAAGGTTCGAGGCCTGTTCGCAGGCGAGGTGGACGCCCCCGAGTTGGGCGACCGAATCGTCGCCGTACTCGAAGAAGACCTTGTCGTAGAGCTCCTCGGCCCTTCGCAGACCGATCGTCGCGTCGATCGAATCGCCGACGAACTCGTCGAGGAAGAGTCGACGGAGGCTCTTGGGCGAACGCGAGTATCGGGCGAACAGCGCGCCCTTGACGACCTCGGGAAGATTCACGAGGGCGAACACCGGCCCGTAGAGGTTCGTGAAATAACGGCGCAGGATGTCGGCCTCTTCGGGGCTGAACTCCTCGGCGACGTAAACACTCACGGCCGGCGAGCGTACGGCGTGAACCGCTGTTGGCCGCGGATGGCCGGCTGGGAGTCGGTCACCTCGGGCGTTCGGCGAATGCCGCGGTGATTGAGGCGAGATGCGACGGGGTGCTCCAGAGATCGATCGCCGTCATCGCCATGGCCTTGGCGCCATCGATGACACCGGCGTCCCCTTCCGGAGAGACGGCACAGT
>CAZMJK010000007.1:12190-16259 GCA_964566555.1 uncultured Bifidobacterium sp.
TGTGGATGCCGATGCCACGGGGTGCGACCGACACCATCGGATGGATGGAGGGGACGACGTGGCTGACGTTGCCCATGTCGGTGGAACCGACGACGGCGCCGTCACGACCCGGGGCCAGTACCTCGCGGCCGAGGGCGCCGCTGTTGAGGGCGTAGAGGTCCTCGAACGGTTCGTTCCGAACGAGGTCGGCGTACGGTGGCTCGATCCACTCGTGCTCGATCGTGCATCCGGTGGCGATGGCCCCAGCCTCGAGGGCGGCGAGCACCCGTGGCTTCAACGCCTCGAGCCGCTGGAGGTCGGCGGCACGGAGGAACCAATGCATCGCCGCGGTGGCGGGGACGATGTTTGGCTTGTCTCCCCCGTCGGTGAAGATGCCGTGGAGTCGCTCTTCCGGGCGGATGTGCTGTCGGAGCGCGGCGACGTTCATGTAGCCGAGGACGGCGGCGTCGAGAGCGTTCCGTCCGTCCCACGGATGGGCAGCCGCATGCGCCGCTTCGCCGTGCCAAGTGACCTTGAGTTGTTGATTGGCGATCGTCGTCATCCATCTGAGGTCGACGTCGGCAGGATGGATCATCATCGCCGCGCTGACGCCATCGAGGGCTCCCCGATCGATCATGAAGACCTTTCCGCCACCCCCCTCCTCCGCGGGCGAGCCGAGGACGACGAGGCTGCCGTCGAGTTCGTCGACGACGGCCGCTGCTCCCAGGGCCGCCCCGAGTCCGGCGGCCGCGATGATGTTGTGACCGCAAGCGTGACCGATGCCGGGCAGGGCGTCGTATTCGCAGAAGATGGCGAGCTTCGGCGAACCGCTGCCGATCTTCGCTTCGAATGCGGTCGGCATCCCGTACGCGCTCGGGGTGACGTCGAAGCCTCGCTGGATGAAGGTCTCGGTCAGCACGCGATGTGCGTGATGCTCAGCGAAGTTTTCCTCGGGGGTACCGTGGATCGAGTGGGAACCCGAAAGCAGGAGATCGCGGTGGTCTTCGATCGTGGCGACGGCGCGCGCCTTGGCCTGTTCGACGTCCATGGCCGAACGCTACAGCGATCGCCGCGGGAGACGTCGGTCTAGACCACCACCGTGAAGGCGTCGGGGACGACGGTGATCGAGATCGAGCGACCACGGAGCGTGCAGGCGCCGTCGATTCGAACACGGGTCGAGTGATCGAAGGTCATCGTGTCGGCGTTCACCCGTCGATACTGGAGACCCGGATGTGGAAGGTGGGTTCCCGATCGAGCCCTTCGCCGAGCCAGGAGACGTTGCCGAACGGGAAGGGTGCCGGTGGTGATGTCGACCAGCCCGTCGCCGGGATGTGATCGGGGTCCGAGGTCGAGTTCGCCGATCCACTGGGCGTTCATGACCGCGGCGAACGGTGCGCCGAAGAGTCGACCGGCGATGAGGTGCGCCACGACGGGAACGGTCACGTCGTCGATGGCGGCGAGGACGAGGTCGACGGGAACGCTTCGTGCGTCTGGCCCGTCGAGTCGGTCGCGTCGTCCGGTTCCTCCGAGTGTGCGGCACAGATCGCCACCGAGGAGTCCGACCGTGACGGGCAGGCGTTGTTCCACGACGGCCTCGGCGACGATCTCGTGGAGTTCGGCGTCGCCGCGGACGATCGGGGCGCCGTGCGGCAGAGGACGCGCCTCCCCGTAGTCACTCCCCTTCCTGATCGTCATGGGAGGTCGACCTCGGTCGCGTGTGTGTCGGACTCGGCGGCGTCCACTCGGCCTCGGCCGGAGACGGCGACGATCCCCCGGTAGAGCGCGTCGGCTGCTTCGGTCGCAGTCGACGCACAGGGAGCATCTGTCTCCGAGATCTGGCGCAGAAGGTCGATGAGTTGTTTGATGGTGCGGACGAAGTCGCCGCCCGGAATCTCCTCGTCGCCGAGAAGGTGTTCGAGGTCGTCACCGGCGGCCCATGCATGCGCCAGTGGGAAAAATGCTGGGTCGACGGGGCGGGTGGGTTCGAGACCGAGTCGAATCTCGTCGCGTGCGATCGCCAGTGTCAGATCCTGCATCTCGTCAGCCCTGCGGGCGACATCACGCGAGGAGAACCACGGTTGAAGTGCGGGGCCGGAAGCCCGTGACTCGTAGACGAACGAACTGACGAGACCCGCGAGTTCGGGAGCCGATCGACCGTCGAGGAGCCCTTCGTCGACTGCCTCGGCGATCGCAAGATCCGACTCGTGGTAGATGCGAACCAGACGTTCACCCCGTTCGGTGAGGGACCAGCCATCGAGGTGACCCCACTGTTCGAGCATCTGGAGAATCCGGTCGAATTGTTCGACGAGAGATCCGGTTCGCGATCGAATTTGTTTCTCGAGCATCTCGATCTCGCGACGGATCCGTTCCGCATCACGCAGTGCTCGGAGGTGCGTATCCCGGTCCGGGCAGGAGTGGACGGGATGCTCGTCGATCGATGAACGGACCGATTCGAGGCGCCCCGCTCGGGAATCACGTGCATCGGGAGCATCGGGGTCGCTGGTGGGCTGACGAACGAGTCGATCGAGTGACTCGACGACCAACTTCTGGAACTTGGGTTTGGTGGGCGTGAACGGCACAGGAAGATCGACATGTCCGAGTGGTAACGGAACGGAGTCGACGTCGCGGGCACCAATTTGCAGGAGAGAACGTCGCGACGTCAGCGCCTTGACCCGAACCGCCCCACCCTTGCGGTGCGAGACCGAGAGGACGACGACGGGGTCGGCTCCGTCGATCCGAATGACGTCACCGGGTTTCAGTCTGCCCAGGGCTCGCTCGACCTCGACGCCCCCACCTCGGTTCGAGCGCCGGCCCCGCTCGCGATCAAGGAGACGTTTGTAGTCCTCCGTATTGCCGAGATCGCATACCGATTCGTCGACGAGGCGTTCGAGCACTTCGGTCTGGCGGGCGATCCGGTGCTCCTCGCGAGCGACATTCGCATCGGCCTGGAACTGGGCGAAGCTACTCCCGAGCAACTGATGGGCTTCGGCCGCGTCGTAGCGGCGGACGAGGTTGGCGGCCATGTTGTACGTCGGACGGAAGGAACTGGTGAGACGAAAACTTCGACTGGCGATCAAGGTGGCCACGTCATCGAAACCGACGAAGGGTGACCACAGGACGATCGCGTTGCCGTGATCATCGATTCCGCGTCGGCCGGCTCGACCGGTGAGCTGGGTGTACTGGGCTGGGGAGAGGAACTCGTGGCCTTCACCGGTGAACTTCGTGAGCTTCTCGATGACGACGGTCCGGGCCGGCATGTTGATCCCGAGAGCCAACGTCTCGGTGGCGAACACGACACGGACCAATCCCTCCACGAAACATTGCTCGACCGCCTCCTTGAACGGAGGGACGAGACCGGCGTGGTGGCTGGCGATCCCCCGCTCGAGGGCATCGAGCCAACGGTCGTACTCCAGGACTCGCAGATCGTCGTCCGAGAGGTCGTCGACGTGGGATTCGGCGATGCGACGGATGCGGGCCCGTTCCTCGACGTCGGTGAACGAGAGACCAGCCCGGGAACAGGAGCGAACGGCGTCATCACAACCCGCTCGACTGAAGATGAAGTAGATCGCCGGAAGCATCGAACGCTCGGCGAGCAATTCGACGACCTCGACGCGACCGGGGGTCGAGAATCGACGCCGGCCGCTTCCGGAGCGTTCCCGGAGATCGAGGTCGTAGCGCCGACCTCGAGGGTTGGGTTCCGCATCCTCCAGCGTGGGAAGCAGAACGAGTCCATCACTTTGTCGATCAGCCACGAGGTACCAATTGTCGAGTTCGACCGGACGCTTGGTCTCCACGATGACCTCGGTCGCTCCCCGTACCGACCGCAACCAGTCACCCATCTCGTCTGCATTCGACACGGTGGCGGAAAGGCAGACGAGACGAACGGTCTTCGGGAGGTGGATGATGACCTCCTCCCAGACGGAGCCTCGAGCGGTGTCCTGGAGGTAGTGCACCTCATCGAGGACGACCCATGCGAGTGAGGTCAGCGCAGACGATCGGGCGTAGATCATGTTGCGGAGGACCTCGGTGGTCATCACGCAGATGGGTCCATCCCCGCGGATCTCCGTATCCCCGGTGAGCCACCCGACGG
>CAZMJK010000007.1:16269-22499 GCA_964566555.1 uncultured Bifidobacterium sp.
GGTCGTGGAACTTCTGGTTCGAGAGCGCCTTGATGGGGGTCGTATAGAACGCTCTTCGACCGCTTGCGAGGGCGAGCGCTACGGCGTGCTCAGCGATCTTGGTCTTCCCCGATCCGGTGGGTGCGGAGACGAGGACCGATGCACCGGCGTCGATCGCGGCAATCGCATCAACCTGGAACTGATCGAGGGTGAACGGCGCCGCCGAGTCACTCGACGAGTGCATCGGAGTCTTCCTCACGCTTCCTCTTCGAACGAAGGCGCAATTTGAGGACCAAGGCACCGACACCGATGGCGAGGAAGTAGAGCAAGAGCATCGGTACGGCCAGTGCCGTCATCGAGATGGGATCGCCGCTCGGGGTGATGACCGCGGCGATGATGGCGATCACCACGATGGCCTGACGCCACCATCGGAGAAGCCGTCTCGGCGAGAGCACGCCGATCATCATGAGGGCGACGAGGAGCACCGGGAATTCGAAGCCGATGCCGAAGGCGATCATCATCCAGATGATGAGGGTCACATAACTCGACGCCGTATAGAACGGTTCGATCTCGGAACCGCCGATGGTGGTCAGGAACTCGAGCGTCGGATTGAGAATGAAGAAGGCAACGGCGGCGCCACCGATGAAGAGAATGATCGCCGAGATGGTGAACGGGATCGCGTACTTCTTCTCCTGGGGGTACAACCCCGGTGTGACGAACCGCCAGACCTGCCATGCGATGACCGGCATGGCGAGGGCGATGCCGATGTACCCCGACATCTTGATTCGAAGTCCGAACGCCTGAAGCGGCTCGGTGGCGATGAACGGCTGATTGGGCTGCACCTCGTTGAACGGATGCTTCAGGATCTCGAGCACATAGGGGTAGAGGAACCATCCGAGAACGGCGCCGATGGCCACCGCGATCGCCACTCGGAAGAGGCGGGTTCGAAGCTCGGCAAGGTGCTCCCACAGGGTCATGTGCCCTGTGCTGGACGTTGGGGTCTCCGTCGCCATCGAGGTGCTCAGCGACCGGTCGAATCGTGATCGCCGGACGATGGCGTCGAGAGATCACCGACGAACGGTGTCGGAGGCGATGATGGGCTGGAGGCCGGTGCCGGATCGACCGGAGCCACGAGTCGAGGCCCGGGTGTCGTGCGATCGAGGGCCTCGTCGGGTGGTTCGGGAGATCCAAGATCCATCGCCGTTCGGACCTCCTCCTCGAACCCAGAGGTGACTCGACGAATCTCGGCGAGGATCTTTCCCACCCTCCGCGCCGCATCGGGCAATTTCTCGGGGCCGAGCAGCAACAACGCGAGAAGCAGGATCAGGAAGATCTCGCCACCTCCAACGTTGAACATGGCTCAAATCGTACCCGTGCAGGGTGGTGTCCTCTTCTCGGCCCATGCGTTCCGGCAAGGTCGGCTCGATGGGGCAGGCTTACGGGGTGACGCGCCTGCCTTCCCTCCGGCCCCCGATCGGCTTCGCCCATCGCGGCGCGCGTGCCCATGCCCCCGAGAACACCATGGCCTCCTTCGAACTTGCCGTGAGACTCGGAGCGACGGGACTCGAGAGCGACGTGTGGATCACCGGCGATGGAACTGCGGTTCTCGATCATGACGGAGTGGTCGGTCGACGACCTCGGCGCCGATCGATCTCGGAGTGCACCGACGCTGAACTCCCCCCACATCTCCCCTCTCTCCGCGAGTTCTACGGCGAATTCGGATCGGCGCTCGACGTGTCACTCGATATCAAGGACCCGAATGCCATCTCCGAGGTGGTCGCGTGCGCTCGTGACGTCGGCGCCGAGGACAGGCTCTGGGTCTGTCATCCCGACCGTGATCTGCTCACCAGTTGGAGGGCGCTTTCGGCATCAATGACGTTGGTCGAGTCGACGCGACTCGCGAACTTCTCGGGCTCACCGGAACTGCACTTCGCTCGGAGTGCGCAGCTCGGTGTGGGTGCGATCAATCTCCATCATTCGGAATGGACGGGCGGCCTGATCGCAATGGTCCATCGATTCGACATGTTCGCATTGGGTTGGGACGCACAGTACGAACGCATTCTCGATGAACTCCTAGACGCCGGGATCGATGGAGTCTTCAGTGATCACGTCGATCGCATGATGGCGTCGATCGCCGCGGCACGCGACATGCCGTAATCGCAGGGAGTCAGGTCGGTTCCGGTGTCAGAGGAGACCGAATCGGCCCAACGGCCAGACGGTGATGAACGCGCGTCCGACGATCGTCGACTCATCGATCGGTCCGAAGTACCGACTGTCTTTCGAGTCACCGCGATTGTCCCCCATGACCCACACCTTGCCCTGGGGAACGACGCACGGGGCTTGTGTCGTGCACTTGTTTGGTGCGTTGGCCGTGCTCGTCACGGTGCCGTCGGGGAGGTAGGACTCGTCGAGGCGTTGGCCATCGACGAAGACGGCACCGTTCTCGATCGTGATCGATTCACCGGGTAGTCCGATCACGCGCTTGATCAAATCGGGAATCGTGCTCGAGGTCTCAGAAGCGGGTCGTTCGAAGACGACGATGTCGCCTCGGTTGACGTCGTGGAGTCGGTAGCTCAACTTGTTGACGAGCACTCGGTCACCGACATCGAGAGTGGGCGACATCGATAACGAGGGGATGTAGAAGGCCTGAAGCAAGAACACCTTCACGACGAGGGCGAGCAGGATCGCCCCCACGATGACAATGACCCACTCGACGATTCCGGCACCGCGTGGACCGAACCACGATTCGAGACGCCGACGGCCCGAGCGCTTCGCTCGTGTCGTCGTGGTCGGTTCGGAGGTGGGACTGGTCACATGCGCACTTTCGGATCGACGACCACGGGCATCGGTCGCGTGGGAACCCTACTCGCCGTAGATGGCCAGCAACCTTCGTGCCGCTCCGCTCCCGACCGACTCGAGTCCCTCGGAAGCGCGGACGATCGTGGCGTCTGGTCCGAGTCGGAGGAGGAGTCGCTCGAGCCACGGCACGGAGCCGATCGCCATCTCGACCAGCAACGATCCGTCGGCACGCTCCTCGACCGCCTCAGTCGGGTAGTACTCCACGACCCACCGTGCCTCACTGGAGAGTGCGAGCGTGATGCGGCCGAGCGCATCGGCACTGTCGAACAATTGGAACGGCGGGATGGATGTGGGAACGGAACTCCCGATGCCGGTCACCTCGACCGATCGGATTCGATCGATGCGGAAGATGCGTTCGGCATCACTGGTGTGGCAGCGACCCTGGAGATACCAGAGCCCTCCCTCTGATTGGATGGTCCACGGATCGACAACCCGGGAACCGGTGTCGTCCCTGCCGTAGCTGTAATAGGTGATCTCCACCGCTTGATGGCGCTCGATCGCTTCGCGCAACTTCTCGATCGTTTCATCCGAAGCGGTGTCGATACCGACCTCGACTGCGGTCTCGGAACCTTCGCCGAGCGCACCGAGAACTTTGGCGAGAGCGCGGGCCAACGCGCTCTCGTGGTCGGCTCCCGGCACCGCCAGAAGAGCCTTCGCCGAGGTCAACAGCGCAAACGTCTGATCGGCGGTCAGGCGAAGCGGTCGGCGGAAGTAATCGGGAAGATCGATCGTCACGGAATCGGACTCGACGATCGCGTTGATGAGGAGATCGGGGGTGTACGGGTGCACCCCCACCATCGAGGTGATCACGAGGCAATCGCGAAGATCATCGACATCGATCGCGAACCGCTCGGAGATCTCGGTGAACGTCGCGGTACTCCCCGGCCGGCTCGCGACCCATGGAACGATGGCGAGGGTCCGGTCGAGGCGCTCGGCGGCGGTGAGTTCAGCCACGGGACCCTCCGGCCAGTCGTCGGAGCCACTTGACCAACTCGGCTCGGGAGTCCGGCGGATCGAGGATCTTGGCATGGTCGAGGAAACTCAGCACGAACGACCGGAACGCCGGCCAGTTCGACACCGGAACGGTGATGGTGGCCGAGCCGTCGCTGCCGATCGTCGACTCGCAGGACCGAAGTGATTCCTGCGCGAATGGCGCAACGTCAGCATCGAAGCGAACCGTGATGGGAACCGGTTCGCCATCGCCGAACTCCCATGGCTCGGCGGGATCGGCCGGTGTCGTCGGCGGAGACGTCGTGTGACTCCCCGGCTCGCCGAGGGACACGGCGCTCCGCAGCCTGTCGATCCGGAAGGTGCGTTGCTCGGATCGATCGCGATCGAACGCCGTGAGGTGCCAACGACCTCGTTTGAACCCCAGGTTCCACGGCTCGAGCGAACGTTCGGCGACACCGTTCGCGCTCTCGTAGAGGAAGGTTGCGGTCCGTCGCTCGGTCACAGCCTGGAAGAGCGGGATGAGTGCATCGTCACTCGGCAGCTCGCGCAATTCTCCGATCGGGACACCGATGACGTCGTCGGCCTCGGCGTCGACCACACCGCCGAGCCGCCACATCGCTCGAGAGATGTCTTGCTTCGGAGACCCGACGGTGACCGTTTCGAGTGCCAGATGGAGTGCAGCCAGTTCATCGGGTTCGAGGCCCGGATCGGGAAGTTCGTAACGAGACTTGTCGACTCGATAGGCCGTCAGTTCGGGGGTGGCGCCGGGAACGACCTCGATCGGTACTCCGAGGCCGAGCAGATCCTTCTTGTCCCGCTCGAACGTGCGACGGAACGAGTCGTAGTCGGCGTTGTACCCCGGAACGCGTTGTTGGATCTCGACGGCGCGAACACCTTGTCGTGTGTCACTGAGGGCTGCGAGCAGGTTCATCTGCCGCTCGAACTTCTCCGCCGACTTATCGTTTGGGCTCATGGGGCTGGATGTTCCTCGGACATGGCGGCACGGTAACGGGCTGGGCTCGGGGTGGTCTCGGGGTGGCTCAGAGCGAAGCGATGAGTTTCTCGACCCGATCGTCATGTGATCGGAACGGGTCTTTGCACAGAACGGTTCGCTGCGCCTGATCATTCAACTTCAGGTGGACCCAGTCAACGGTGTAATCGCGCTTCCGTTCCTTCGCCGTTCGAATGAATTCGCCTCGCAATCGGGCTCGCGTGGTCTGCGGTGGCGTTTCGACCGCCTCGTCGACGGCCTCGTCGGTACACATGCGTTCCACAAGACCGCGGTCCTGCATCCGGTAGAAGATTCCCCGATTGCGATTGATGTCGTGATATTGGAGATCGAGGAGCGAGACCTTGGGGTCGGAAAGTTCGACGCCGTGCCGCTCTCGATACGCCTCGATCAACTTGTACTTGACCACCCAGTCGGCTTCACGATCCTGACCGAGCGGATCGTGTTCGATCGTCGTCAGGGCCCGCTCCCACATGGCCAATGCTTGTGTCTCGAGCGGTGAGAGATCCCGGCGATCGGCGTAGCGCAGGGCCCTCGAGAGGTACTCGCTCTGGATCTCCAGCGCAGTCGCCTCGCGTCCGTTGGCGAGACGAACCTTCCTCGTGCACGTCATGTCGTGGCTGATCTCGCGGATCGCGCGAATGGGGTTCTCGAGGCTCATGTCCCGAAGGATCACATTCGGCTCTTCGAGCATGCGGAGCAGCAGCGCGGTGGTGCCGACCTTGAGGAAGGTGGCGTATTCGCTCATATTGGAATCGCCGACGATCACGTGGAGTCGGCGATAGCGCTCGGCATCGGCGTGGGGCTCATCACGGGTGTTGATGATCGGTCGACTCCGTGTCGTCGCCGACGAGGTCCCCTCCCAGATGTGTTCGGCCCGCTGGGAGATGCAGTACATCGCCCCCCGGGCGGTCTGCAGCACCTTGCCGGCTCCGGCGTAGATCTGCCGTGTCACCAGGAACGGGATCAATGCATTGGTGTAGTGCGAGAGGTCATCGTGGCGGCCCGTGAGGTAGTTCTCGTGACACCCGTAGGAATTACCGGCCGAATCGGTGTTGTTCTTGAACAAGTAGATGTCGCCCTTGATGCCCTCGTCGGAGAGTCGCTTCTCGGCCGACAGCAAGAGCTGCTCGAGGATCCGCTCCCCTGCCTTGTCGTGCACGACGACATCAAGGATCGAGTCGCATTCGGGTGTTGCGTATTCCGGGTGGGATCCGACATCGAGATACAGGCGAGCACCGTTCTGGAGGAAGACGTTCGAACTCCGACCCCAGGAAACGACCCGACGGAACAAGTAGCGAGCGACCTCATCGGGGCTGAGACGGCGTTGGCCCCGCAACGTGCACGTGACGCCGTACTCGTTTTCGAGTCCGAAGATTCGCCGCTCCATGACGGCACGCTACCGGTACACGCGCAATAGAGCGTGATGCAG
>CAZMJK010000008.1:0-569 GCA_964566555.1 uncultured Bifidobacterium sp.
GTCCGGGCCCACCGCTGAACGACCGCGAAGTCAGGACGTCATCGGCGGGCGACCCGGAATCGTGCGCGTCACGACTCGGCCCTCACCCGGGAATGCGCCTTCCACGAACCATGTCGAGCCCGATCCTGCGAGACGGGGCCGCTGCGAGCATGTCTCCGCGAGTTCATCGCGCCAGCGCGCGAGTTCGGGAGCGACCACGAGCGCGGCGGGTTCGAGATCGTTCCCGTTGTCTCCCCGGGGGGCTCCGAGCTCATCCCACGCTCGATATACCAGCGGCGTCGAGCACATGATCGGTGGCGTCATCAACGTGAAGACCTTCTCTTCGAACGGCAACGGTTCGACGACCTCACCGATCCCCCGCACGTTCGCTCGACCGCCGTGGAGGCAGAACGCGACGTCGGCCCCGAGAGTGACTGCCTGACCGAGATCGGTCATTCCCGCCCAGTAGAGGACCGCGGCGGCATCCGACGAGCCGCCACCCAGACCTGCACCGGCAGCGATCGCCTTCGTGACGCGCACCTGGGCCGAGCGGCGACACAGCCCAAGAGCACGCGCCACCAGATCGTTCT
>CAZMJK010000008.1:579-3273 GCA_964566555.1 uncultured Bifidobacterium sp.
CATGGTGCCGCTCAACACTGCCTTGCGCAACGGACAGACGGTAGAGATCATTGCCGCCAAGGACGGTGGTCCATCGCGCGATTGGCTCAATCCTGAACTGGGTTTTCTGGCCAGCCCACGAGCCCGCGCCACCAGATCGCTCTCGCCGACATCGAGTCGGTCGCCCTCGAGACTCACATAGGTCACGGAGGTCGAATCCGACTCGGTGAGTTCGAGCGTGTCGCCCACATCGAGTGTCACCATCTCCGCGTCGACCAGGTGATAGCCGTCGGCACGAGTGCCCACCACCCGCAGCGAGGTGGTGAGCTTGGCAGGGGCGAAGAGCCGGATCGGCTGATCGGACATGGCCCCCATCGAATCACCTCTCCGCCGTGACGGCGGCAGTGAGGGCGCCCCACGCCTCGATACCGAGACGCTCAGGCCGGTCCGACGGGTCGATTCCCGCAGCGGCGAACTGGGTGGGCGTGACTCTGGCCGCCAGCGATCGTCGCAGCATCTTCCGGCGCTGACCGAAGGCCGTCCGGACGAGTTCCATCAAGGCGTCGTGGTCGACGTCCACCGCCGCATTCGATCGCCGGGTGATGCGGACCATCACCGACTCGACACGGGGCTGGGGGATGAACACCGTGGCGGGGATTCGGGCAACGACCTCGGCGGTCGCCCAGAGCGACAACTTCACCGATGGAATCCCGTACGCACCGTCACCTGGCCCAGCAGCAAGGCGCTCCCCCACTTCTCGCTGCACCATCACAAGCATCGACTCGATCGCCGGCACATCGTCGAGGAGCTGCAGAACGATCGTCGTCGCGACGTTGTAAGGAAGATTGGCGACGAGGTGCCATCGCGTGTTCGGTTCGAGTATCTCGTTCCAGTCGGCTTCGAGCGCGTCAGCATGAACCACCTCGACACCGAGCGGCACCACCGTCTCCGCGAGAACGGGCAGGAGATGGCGGTCGAGTTCGATGGCGATGACACGCGCGCCAGTGGCGGCAAGTTCCGTCGTCAACGATCCGACTCCGGGCCCGATCTCGACGACACGCGACGACGAATCGAGTTCCGCCAACCGGACGATGCGTCGAACGGTGTTGGGGTCGGCGAGGAAGTTCTGCCCGAGCGCGCGACTCGGTTCGAGTCCATGTCGACCCAGAATCTCCGTGATGTCGCGAGCGGTCAGTGCCATCAGGTCACCGCGACGCGTTCGCGGTCTCCCTCACCTGCAGCTGCCGCCCCACGGGTCACGACCATGGATCTGGAGCATCGCCATGGCCACAGCATCTTGATCGGCGGGTGAGGCCTGATTCGGGGGCACGCCCACGAGGTCCTGTCGGCCGATGCGTCCGGCGACCGAATCCCAGCCACCTTGATAGATCTGGTAGGCACCGAGGAAGGTGCCGGTGGGATCGGCGGCGCCGTAGTTGTTGCGTGATTCACGGAACCGCACGCAGGCGAGGAACGCCGCATCGCTCTGCACCGCCGGTGGCGCGGTGACAGTGGGACGGGGAACCGTGGTTGTCGTGGACGGGACCGCTCGAGGAGCCACCGGAACGGGCACCGTGGTCGTCGGGGCAACCGTCGTCGGCGCGGCGATCGGCGCAACGGTCGTCGTCGTGACCTCGGTCGAAGGAGCAACCGCCGCCACCAGACTCGACTCCGACGAGGTGCTCGCCGTCTCCACGGCACCACTCGTGGTCGAACCCTGGACCATGTCGAGCACCAGCAACGGCAGACACGCAAGCGTGACGATGAGTGCGATCATCAGTCGGCGTTGCGTCGGGTGCACGGTGGCGTTCAGAACGGCGTCCTTCGTCGAGCAATAGAGGCGGGCAACGACCGAAGAACGCCCTGCGCGATCACGCAGTGCACACTCCGCCCGGAGCCGTCAGAAGAACCTAGGAGCGGGTGTGGGGGCCCGCAACTCTTTCGAGTCCCCCGGTCAGACTCCGTTCAGAGACGCGAAAACCCTGTTCAGGGAGTCGTACTCGGTTCCCGTCCGCTCCCCGACCCAGGTTCGCGATCGCGAACTCCCTGCTCCGGGAGTCGAAACACCGTCGAGGCATTTTTCCATGTGACATCGGCCACAACCGAGACCGACACTGCCTTGGCATCGGCGATCGTCGTCCCCACGAACGGAACCAGCGCCGGACGATTGGGCTGACCCCGATGGGGAACGGGGGCGAGGAACGGGGAGTCGGTCTCGACGAGGAGTCGATCGAGCGGACAGAGGACGGCCGCAGCGAGGACATCGGCTGCGTTGGCGAAGGTCACGATGCCACTGAAGGACAGCCAGGTCCCCAGTTCGAGACAGATCGACGCCTCGGCCGGTCCCCCGGTGAAGCAGTGGAGCACCGTCCGGGGCGGCACTCCTTCGCTGCGCAGGATCGCGAACGTGTCCTCCCATGCGTCTCGCGTATGCACAACCATGGCGAGATCGTGCTCGTGCGCGAGTGCGATCTGTTGTGCGAAGACCTGCCGCTGCACGTCACGAGGAGAATTGTCGTAGTGGTAGTCGAGGCCACACTCGCCTACGGCGACGACGTTGGGGTCACCGAGTAGGCCCTCGATGCCCTCGATACCCTCCGAGGCATCGTGGGGATGAAGCCCCGCGGTGCCCCAGTTGTTGTCTGAGGAGCCGGCCACCGAGACTGCGAGTTCCGAAGATGGGAGATCGCAACCAACGGTGATGAGTCGCGAGAC
>CAZMJK010000008.1:3283-3727 GCA_964566555.1 uncultured Bifidobacterium sp.
CGAGTGCCTCGGCCACGGTGGTGGCCGCTTCGGGCCAACGGTCGGATCCGTCGCCGAGGTGACAGTGAGAATCGGTCCACTGCATCGTGCGTCACCTAGTTCGAAGCGGACTTGGCGATCCGAGGGAAGAGTCCATCACCCTTCACGACCGGCAGGTCGCCCGGATAACCGCCCCAAGTTGCGCCGGCGACACCGACATCGGTCGGAGCGCCCGACAAACCGATACGCGACCAGATCTCCGCGCATGTCGCCGGCATCGCGGGGGTGGCGAGGATCGAAACGATCCTGAGCACTTCGAGCGCATCACCCATGACAGCATCGAGTGCGAGTCCCGGTTCCATCTTCCATGGTTCGTTCGCTTCGAGATGTGCATTCGCGGCACCGACGAGTCGCCAGGTGGCCTCGAGAGCGATACTCGGCGTGATGTTGTTCCAACCCGCGATC
>CAZMJK010000008.1:3737-18268 GCA_964566555.1 uncultured Bifidobacterium sp.
TTGTTCCGCGACGGCAACAAGAGGTGAGTCCTTCGCAGGCGCCGGTCCGATGCCGTCGCACTTCTTGCCGACAACCGTTGCGACGCGGGAAAGGAGATTCCCGAGGTTGTTGGCGAGATCTGCGTTGTACCGCGTGACCATCGATTCGTAGGAGAAGTCCCCGTCGGGACCGAACGGATTGTCCCGAAGGAAGTGATAGCGAAAGCCGTCGACACCGAAATCGGCGACGAGATCAGCAGGGAAGATCTGGTTCAACCGAGTTTTCGACATCTTCTCGCCGCCGACGAGGAGAAAGCCGTGTACGGCCAACTTCTTCGGCGGCTCGATGCCCGCTGCAAGACACATCGCCGGCCAGTACACGCAGTGGAATCGCAGAATGTCCTTGCCGAGAAGGTGGTGCACCTGCGGCCACCACTCTGCGAATCTCTCCGGATCGGCGCCATAACCGACCGCCGTGGCGTAATTGATGAGAGCGTCGTACCAGACGTAGAAGACGTGACCTTCGTCCCACGGAACCGGCACACCCCACGAGATGGAAGTGCGCGAGACCGAGACATCCTCGAGGCCTTGCTTGATGATGCCGAGCGCCTCGTTCCGCTTCCCTTCCGGCTGCACGCAGTCCGGATTCGCGGCGTACCACTCGAGCAGTGGTTCCTCGAACTTCGAGAGCTCGAAGAACCAATTGTCCTCCTCGAGCCATTCGACGGGACGACCGTGGATGGGACAGTTCCCGTCGATGAGGTCCGCCTCGTTGTAGTAGGC
Source organism: uncultured Bifidobacterium sp. (assembly GCA_964566555.1). GTDB lineage: Bacteria > Actinomycetota > Acidimicrobiia > Acidimicrobiales > Acidimicrobilacustridaceae > Acidimicrobilacustris. The sequence goes on from CAZMJK010000008.1 coordinate 4,500, forward strand.
CTCGCACGGGACGCAGTAATGGCCGGCGTAGGAGCCCTTGCGGATGTAACCGTTGTCGAAGATCGACTGCATGAACGACTGGACCGCGGTGATGTGTCGAGTCTCGGTGGTTCGGATGAAATCGTCGTTGCTGATATTGAGGAGGTTCCAGACCTCCCGGAATCGGGCACTCGTCCGGTCGGCCTGTTCGAGTGGAGTGATGCCGTTCGCTTCAGCCGAGCGTTGGATCTTGAGTCCGTGTTCGTCGGTGCCGGTCAGGAAGAAGGTGGGGTCGCCTGCAAGTCGATGCCACCGTGCCAGGGCATCGGCCGTCACCGTCGTATAGGCGTGCCCGATGTGTGGCACGTCGTTGACGTAGTAGATCGGAGTGGTGACATAGAAGGGCTGGGGCACACCGCAAGGCTACGCAGCAGCGCGCGCCGCCACGAACCACAGCATTCGGACCTCACCGTTGCTCGCTCGACACCACCTCGAGTGCGCGATCCAAGAATCCCATGGCCCCGACTCCGACATCGTCAAGGTCGGGTCGGGTGGGGTCATGGCGAGAGCGTTGGAAGATTCCCTCGAGCAGGACTGCCATGCGGAAGTTGTAGAGCACCTCGTAGTAGGCCAGATCCGCGGGTAGGTCGAGATCTCGACGCTCGCGGTAGCGATCGATGAGTTCGGCACGGGTCGGCCAGCCCGGCCCAGAGGCCACCTTGCCCCAGATCTCGCAGAACCCAACGAGATCGAGCGCTGGATCGCCGATCGTCGCCGTCTCCCAGTCGAGAATCGCGAGGACCCGCCCCGGTGGACGATCCTCGATCAGCGCATTGAACATGTGGAAATCGCCGTGCATCAACGATGGCGAGAACGCCGACGGGATGTTGGTCGAGAGGAAGTCCGTCAATCGATCGATCCCGGGCAGTTCCCGCCCTTGGTACGACGCCAGTTGAGTGGACCATCGATCGACCTGACGTTCGTGAAATCCCTCGGGCCGTCCGAAATCGACGAGTGCGCTGCGCTGCCAGTCGAACTCATGGAGTGCGGCGAGTGCGTCGATCATGGCGAAGGCCACGCCGGCTCGATCCTCGACCCCGAAGTCGTCGGGGAGCGGCGGTGCAGGAGCGATCCCGGTCACCTCCTGCATCAGGAAGAACGTGCAGCCGAGAACGTCGTGGTCCTCGCAGAGCGCAACTGTCTCCGGGTGCGGGACATCGGACCCCTTGAGCGCATCGAGGATCTGGAACTCTCGACGCATTCCGTCGTTCGCGCGCTCGATCGCCACGATCGCTGGCCGTCGAAGGACCCAGCGCGCTGCCCCCCGCCGCACCGTGAACATCGCGTTCGATCGACCCGAGGTGAGTGGCGCGATCTCGATCGGCTTCCCGGCCTCGAGACCCTTCCCGTCGAGCCACTCCCCGAGCCGACGAGGATCGACGAGTTCCGCCGTGACGTCGGCCTCACTCACGATCCCCCGCCATCCAGGTTGATCAGGGCACCGGTCATGAACGACGAAGCGTCGGACGCAAGGAGGAGTGCCGTGCCGACGATCTCGTCGGGATCGCCGATGTGTCCGACCGAGAGTTTCCGAGCGAAGTTCTCGGCCGCTTCGGGAGTCGGAAGCGCCTTACTGAAACTGTCGGTGAGGAACGGGCCGCAGACGATGGCGTTGACCCGAATCCCCCGAGGACCGAACTCTTGGGAGGCCGCCTGAGTGATCGCGTTCAGCGCGGCCTTCGACCCGGCATAGACCACGGTGAACGGTGATGGCCGCTGAGCGGCTTTGGTGCTGATGTTGATGATCGACCCGCCACGAGGCATGTGTTCGGCGGCCATCGCCATCAATCGCAACGGCCCCTTCACGTTCACGCCGAAGGTCTTGTCGAACAACTCTTCGGTGACCCCGGCCAGTGAAGGCGGAACGGGAGCGATTCCCGCATTGTTGACGAGGATGTCGATCTTCCCGAACTCGGCGACGGTGGCGTCGACCAACGCATCGCACTGTGCCCAATCGCCCACGTGGCACGCGATCGCATGCGACCTCCGACCCTTCGTTCGGATGAGTTGGGCCACCTCTTCACACGCATCACGACGGCGACTCGACACGATGACGTCGGCGCCTGCATCGGCGAAGCCGAGTGCCATGGCGCGACCGAGACCCTTACTCGCGCCGGTGACGATCGCTACGCGGCCTGAGAGATCGAATCGGTTCGGGGCCATTTCGATACCTCTCTCAGAACGTCGACTCGTGGGTGGCGTGGAACTCCCAGGTTCCGTCGTTGTCGACGATGTGACCCGCACTCGGCGCCGCGTAGTGGGTTCCCAGGATCAACGTCCCCCGACCCGAGTATTCCGATCGCATCGACTCGCGGGTTCGTATCGCTTGTTCACCGTCCCAATCCCCACTCATCCCCCAACCGGTCTCCGCCCATTGGACCGGATGATGCGTTGCGTCCCCTGTGATGAGTGCTCGAGACCCGTTGGATTCGATCAAGACCGACATATGGCCGGGCGAATGTCCCGGAGTGGGCACAAACCGCACCTCCGATGTCACACGATGATCGGGTTCGACCAGATCGACGAGACCCGCCTCGACGACTGGGGCGACGGTGTCAGGAAGGTTCCAGGCATAGCCACCTGGTTCGGCCATCCACGCGTCGTATTCGGATCGACAGAAGAGATAGCGAGCATTCGAGAATGTCGGTACCCATTGGCCACCGACACGCCTCGTGTTCCAGCCCACATGATCAAAGTGGAGATGGGTGCAGCACACGACATCGATGATCTCGACGGGAAACCCTGCCGCATCGAGTCGCTTCAGGAATGCCGGATCCCCGGTGAATCCGGGAAGACCCGCCATATCGCGATCGCCAACGCACGTGTCGACGATGATCCGGCGATCGTTGCTCTCAATGACGAACGCGTGGATCGACAGATCCGTCATCCCTTCGTCATCGATGAAGTGCGGCATCAACCAGTGGGAATGACTCTTCAGGCTCTCTGGGGTGGCCGACGGCAGCAACCCTCCCAACGGCAACTCCTGCTCGAGTTCCACAACCTTCGTGACCGTGACGTCACCGATCTTCCAGCGCATCGCTCCCCCTTCGTCCCGAAAGTGTGGCCCAAATACGTCGAGCGTTCGACCTCACCCGCGGTGTCGGCAAGACTGCGGTCCTTCGAACGATTGCGAGGGGAACCATGGGTGGACACGTCCGACTGGAGATCGATGGACCGATCGCCGTCATCACAAACGACAACCAGGAGAAGCGAAATGCCTTCTCCGACGAGATGGACAAGCAACTGTTCGACATCCTCGGCGAACTGCGCACCACGCCGTCGGTTCGGGCGATCATCTGGCGCGGCGAAGGTCATTCATGGTCCTCCGGCCGAGACGTCGGATCGATCGGCAACGACACCACGGGACTGACCCACCACGAGTTGATGACTCGCGGTCACAAGGGGATCCAACAACTGTTCGACCTCGACGCTCCCGTCATCGTCCCCATCCAGGGGTGGGCGATCGGTGGCTCGTTCCAACGAGCACTCCTGTGCGACATCCGCATTGCCGCCGAGGACGCGAAGTTCATGCTCCCCGAGGCCGGCCACGGCGTCATCCCCGACACGGGAGGCGTCGGCCGCCTGTTCCAGATGTGTGGTCATGGCGTCGTCAGTGACATGGTCCTCACCGGTCGATCACTCGACGCACAGGAAGCGCTTTCACTCGGCATCGTGTCGAGAGTCGTGTCGCGAGAGGAACTCGACGACACCGCGATGGAGATGGCGACGAAGATCGCGGCCGCACCCGCCGTCACCATCAAGCTCGCTCGTCGAGTGATCTCGCACCTCGCACAACCCGAAATCGTGAGTTCGATGGCCGATGAATTGATCTACCAGACGTTCCTCAACAAGTCCGATGATTACGCCGAGTTCCGGGCCGCACGGACCGACGGCCGGACACCCAATTACCGAGGGAGCTGACGTGTCGACCTCCAACCCGATCGGACTTCCCGACGCACCCGAACTCGGTGCTCACGCACTCCCCGAGGGCACCTACAACGGAAAGGTCGTCTTCGTGACCGGCGGCGGCACCGGTCTCGGCCGAGCGATCGCGACCGAGTTCGCGCGCCTCGGCGCGAGCCTCGTCATCGCCAGCCGCAAGCCGGAGCATCTCGAACAAGCCGACGCCGCGATGACGGCGCTCGGAGCACAGGCCCTCACCGTTCAATGCGATATCCGTGAACCCGAGTCGATCGCCGCGGCATTCGATGCCGCAACGGATCGCTTCGCCCTCCCCGACGTCCTCATCAACAACGCGGCCGCCAACTTTCCCGTCCCCGCCGAGGACATGTCCCCCAACGCGTGGCGAACGGTCGTGGACATCACTCTGAACGGCACGTACTTCTGCGCGAGGGAATTCGCACGGCGACACCTGACCGCAGGCACTCCAGGCTCGATCGTGAACGTCGGAGCCACGTATGCCTGGACCGGTGGGCCGGGCTTCGCCCACTCCGCGGCCGCCAAAGCGGGCGTGAAGAACATGGTCGAGACCCTGGCGGTCGAGTGGGGGCCGTACGGGATTCAGGTCAATGGACTGGTTCCCGGTTTGATGCCCCATGACGACATGACTGACGACATCAAGGGAAACCTCGCTCGCACGAATGACAAGGACGCCTGTCAACCCGCCCTACGAGTCGGACGACCGCGAGAACTCGGATGGGCCGCCACCTTCCTCGCGTCCCCCTACGCGCGATTCATCAGTGGCCACACCCTCGTCGTCGATGGCGCGAACTGGCAACGTCGATCGCTCACCCAACCCGAGATCGTCACGGTCCGAGATCAGATGGGGAAAGGACCGTTCGAAGCGTGAAGTTCTCCCTTTCTCTCCCACTGCTCAAGGATTTCTCCTCGCCGGATCCGTTTCGAGAGACCTTCGAGCTGGCTCGCATCGCCGAGGAGTCCGGTTTCGACACCGTCACCATCGGTCACCACCACTTCATGCCGGGGAACCTGAGTGATCCGCTCACCTTCCTCGCAGCCGTCGCCGCTCGCACTTCGACAGTGAGGGTGGGAACGGGAATCTTCCAATTGCCCATTCACAATCCGGTTCGGGTCGCCGAACAGGTCGCGACGATCGATCAGATCTCGGGCGGACGAGTCACGCTGGGTGTGGGCATGGGTTGGTGGCCACTCGAATACGAGGTTCACGGCTCGAACTTCAAACAACGCGGCGCCCGCATGGAAGAGGCGCTCACCATCCTGCGACTCGTATGGCAGAACGAACGCACCTCGTTCGACGGTCGCTTCCATTCCTTCCCCGAACTCACCGTGCACCCTCGACCGTTGCAACACCCGAACCCACCTCTTTGGGTGGCCGGAGTCGCTCCCGCCGCCGTCGATCGCGCCGCACGACTCGGCGACGCATGGATCTGCGGTCCCGTGCAGTCCCTCGCGGCAGCCCTCCGTTGTCTTGAGATCTACCGCCCGGCGTGCGCCGCTCTCGGCAAACCGGCCGATTGGGTGCTGCGTCGCTATGCATGGGTCGGCGAGAACGACGAGCAGGTTCGTACCGAGGTACTTCCGGTCTACGTCGACGGGCTGATGGCCCATTGGCGGGAGTCGGCCGAGGAGCAAGAGGAGAAGGATCTCTTCGCCCGGATCGACGCGGGCGAGGCCATCACCGCCGAGGACATCGCCGCCGACCGATTGCTCTGGGGAGACCCCGATCGCGTCATCGGCCAGATTCGGAGCTATCAGGCGTCGACCCAATGCGACCACGTCCATACAGCCTTCGGGGCCGGCCTGCCCGCCGATACCGGACAGGCCTCTCTGGGCGACTTTGAGGACATCGCCGCCATGATTCGCCTTTTCGGTCGCGCGGTCATTCCCGCCTTCAAAAAATAGTTATTCTCCCCTCGCCATCTGCCACCAACCAGAAAAGGAACCATGACCGTGCATCGTTCAGTCAAACGAACCGCTGCCACCTTCGCGGTGCTTGCGGCGCTCGTTCTCGCCGGTTGCGGGAGTTCATCGAGCGACTCCTCCAAATCGGAATCCACGACCACCACGGCCGCGGCCAAGGTGCTGAAGATCGTCGTCACCAACGACGACGGGTACGACTCAGCGGGAATCAGCGCCATCACCGAAGCACTTCGGGCGCAACCCAATGTCGAAGTCACCGTTGTCGCTCCCGCGACGCAACAGAGCGGGAAGGGTGGCACCGTCACCGGAGGCACACTCACCGCCACCGACCTCAAGACCAAGGACGGATACCCGGTGAAGGCCGTTGCTGGCACACCGGCCGATTCGATCATCTGGGCACTGGAGCAGAAGGGCATCTCCTTCACCCCTGACTTCGTCGTCTCCGGCATCAACGCAGGCGCGAACCTCGGACCAGTCGTCGATCTTTCGGGCACGATCGGCGCAGCTCGCGCCGCCGTGCAACGCGGAATCCCCGCGATCGCCGCGAGTAACGGCGCTCTCGCCGGACCATTCGCGCCGACGGAATCGGCCGCTGTGGTCATCGAATGGTTCAAGAAGAATCGCGATGCCATCGCCAATGGAACGATCGACAAGACCCAGGTCTTCAACCTGAACATCCCCACGTGTTCCGCCGGTTCGGTTCGCGGTGAGATCAACGTACCGATCTCCACGACCGACAACTCGTTCCTGACCCAGCAACCCAACTGTCTTTCGACTGCGCCCGCACCGTCGAACGACGTCGGCGCCTACATGGTCGGATTCGCGCCGCTTTCCATGCTGAGCGCGCGGCCAGCGGCCTGAGCGCCTGAGCGACGGGTGACCGCGGCGCCTACGCCGCGGTCACCCCAGCTCGATCACCCCAACGAGAGGACGAGGTCGTAGACCCGATTGCGGGGGACGACGAATCGATCGGCCACTTCACTGACGGCATCTCGTTTCGAGAGACCCCGTCCGAGTGCATCACGAAGCGCCTCTCGTACCTCCTCGTCGCCGACCTCCGACGAAGGTGATGCCCCATCAAGGACGAGGACGTACTCGCCTCGAGGACTCACCTCGACACAACGGAGCAGGGACTCCTCGACCGTGCCCCGCCAGATCTCCTCATGGAGTTTGGTGAGTTCCCGCGCGAGAACGATCCTCCGATCGGCACCGCAGACGGCGACCAGATCGGTGAGGGTCCGTTCCAGTCGATGCGGGGCCTCGAAAAGGATCACCGTTCGGCGTTCTGCCGCAACATCTCGGAGTCGGAGCAAACGATCCGAACCTTTGCGGGGAAGGAAGCCCTCGAAGACGAACCTCGAAGTCGCGAGCCCGCTCACCACGAGGGCGTGCAGGAGCGCCGAGGGACCGGGGACCACCTCGATCGAAACTCCCGCGGCGATAGCGCGCGAGACGAGGAATTCGCCCGGATCCGACACCCCCGGCATGCCCGCGTCGCTCACCAGTACGACGGTCGCACCCCGCGCCACCGAATCGATGATGCGATCGACGACACCACCTTCCGAGTGTTCGTTGACGACGATGTAGGTAGGTGACGCGATCCCGAGGTGGGAGAGCAATCGTCCGGTACGACGCGTGTCCTCACACGCGATGACGTCGGCGCGCGTGAGTGCGTCCAGCGCCCGCGGAGAGAGGTCCCCCAGGTTGCCGATCGGGGTTCCGACCACCACGAGACGCCCCACTCCCCTGTTCGTTGTCGCCGTCGTGAGCTGCTCGCCCTTCATCGGATCTCCAGGAGGTCGCCGACACTCACACCCCAACGGGAGAGGGCTCCTGCCTCGGTCTCGATCACGGAATTCGCTCGACGAACGAAGGCCCCCAGACGATTCGGCTTCATGGTCGTGAGGTGGAGCACACGACCCTCGCCGTCGAGGTGGGCGACGTCGATCGCGAATCGCATCCCGAACGTGTGGACCGAACGAGCCGGTCGAAGCAGAAGGACGCCGTCGATACCGGTCCGACCGAGTAGACCGCGCCGACGTTCGGCTCTCGTGCCTGCGATCTCCACCGTGGCCAGGACCCGCTCATCGAGAACCAACCAGTTCCCCGAGGGCTCTTCCGACGACATGATGCCGATGCTACGAGGTCAGACGTTGAAGCGGAACTCCATCACATCGCCATCGACGGGTTGGTACTCCTTGCCCTCGACACGAAGCGTTCCCGCGTCACGAGCCTTCGACCACGATCCTGCTTCGAGGAGTTCATCCCAGTGAATGACCTCGGCGCGGATGAATCCCCGTTCGAAATCGGAATGGATGACACCAGCACACTGCGGCGCTTTGTATCCCGCCCGAAACGTCCACGCTCGAGTTTCCTTCTCGCCCGTTGTGAAATACGTCCGCAGACCGAGCATCCGGTAGGCGGCATGAAGGAATCGGGGAAGCGCCCCCTCCCCCAATCCGAGCCCTTCCAGCATCTCGGCCCGTTCGTCGGCGTCGAGCATGGCTGCTTCCGCCTCGAGCTGGACACACATTCCGATGACCTCACCGTGACCGCCGAACTCCTCGATGACGGGGGCGGTCTTCTCATCGACGCGATCGAGATCGTTCTCACTTACGTTGACGATGGCGAGCACCGGCTTGTTGGTGAGAAGGAAATAGCTCCGGATCAGTTCACGCGACTCCGCATCGAGGGCGCTTCGGTACAGCGGGGTTCCTTCGGTGAGAATCTCGAGCGCTCTTCCGAGGGCTTCGACCTCATCGGCGATCTGGCGGTCCTGCTTGGCTGCCTTCCGCCGCTTCTCGATCTGATTCTCGACGGTCTCGAGATCGGCGAGGGCGAGTTCGGTCTCGACGATTCGGAGGTGCTCAAGAGGGTCGGACGGTCCCGGCACATCGTCGTCATCGAAGGCCCGAAGGACGAACACGATCGCGTCCGATTCGCGGATGTTGGCGAGGAACTTGTTGCCCAACCCCTCTCCGGTACTTGCGCCCTCCACGAGACCACCGATGTCCACGAACTGGACGCTCGCCGGAATGACCGACTTGGTCTTGCTCATGACTGCAAGTTGTTCCAGCCGATGGTCGGGAACTTTGGCCACCCCCACATTGGGGTCCTTGGTGGCGAAGGCATAGGGGGCGGCGAGCGCACCACCACCGGCGAGAGCGTTGTAGAGCGAGGACTTTCCCGCATTGGGCAGTCCGACGAATCCGAATTTTTCCATGGGAGGCGCAGGCTAGTGGTGCCGCCTCCTTGCGATGGAACCCCCACCTTCGACCCGCAGCACCCCTGACCCACGGTCCTCCGTGCCCGTTTGGCCCACTCTCGGCTGCCCGACCTAGGATTTCCCCCCTATGTCGAAGCGAACCTCCAAGCGCCGCACGAACGCCCGTCGCAAGCCGGCCAACCACGGCACCAAGCCGAACGCCGGTCGCGGCTGAACCTGCGCGACTGTGTCCAGCCAGCCATCGAAAGATCTCATCACCGTCCCCAACCCTGAGAAGGGTCGTGACTACGAGATCGTCTGCGAAACGGACGAGATGACGTGTCTGTGCCCCGTCACCGGTCAACCCGATTTCGCCACGGTTCGCATCACCTATGTTCCCAACGAGTTCCTCGTCGAACTCAAGAGCCTCAAGATGTACCTGTGGTCGTACCGGAATGAAGGTGCATTCCACGAAGCGGTCACCAACACGATCCTCGATGATCTCGTGGCCGCACTCGCTCCGAGACGAATGACGGTCGAGACGGTGTGGAAGGTACGCGGAGGCATCCTCACCACCGTGACCGCATCGCATCCCTGACCGACACCGTCGACCGCGTTCACTGACGACCGGCCTGTCAACGCGTCGTCGAACCGAGAGCTATTCCGCTCCGAGCATCGACGGCGGCACCTCGGTTCGCTCGACCACGCTCGGTGGCGGCGCCTGTGAGGCTGGCGGCGTGACGTTTCCGGCGGACAGATTGACTAGTTCGCCGATGCGGTCGATCACCGCCCAGGAGAGACGATCACCGCCCACCGTCGAGAGGTGGACATTGTCCTTCTGGCGCATACCTCGCAAGACGCCATCGGCGTTCGGCAGACTCGCCGCGAAGTTGAGATTGTCGTCGGTAAAGAACGGCCACGTGTCGAAGTACTGGATCCACGGTCGGCTCTGCGCCTCCGACCAATAGATGTAACTCAACTTGTCCATGCCCCGGGTCTTGCTGCCGGGACCCATCGGCGGCGGGCCGCACCAGATCGTGATCCGCTGATTATCGGGAGACTTGAGAAGATCCATGGTCGCGGCGACGCGACGTCGATACTCCGTCATCCACGGCTCGGAATACCGCTCGAGTGCCTTGCCATTGGCATCAAGCATGTTCTGCCCGTCGTTGGCACCGAACATGATCACGAGGATCTTGGGATCGTTGGGCAGGACGTTCTTGACGAGATGTTCAGGCCAGTTGAAGTAATCCGGCCGAGCGAGTCCCGTGGAGACGTGATAGTCGAGGGTCGGCGTGAAGATACCGGTCGATTGCGCGATCCGCTGGAACGAGGTCCCGAAGGTCTGGGTGATGGAATCGCCGCCGACCCAGATCTTCATCGGTTCGGCCGGAGTCGGCGCCGGCAGCTCGGGGACCTTGGCGGCCGCAGCGGCCGCTGCGGCGCTCTCGGCCTCGGCCTGTTGACGCAGAAGTTCCTCCACGTCGATCTTAGTTCCCTGATTCTTCCCGAGCGCGTCGTCGATCGAATTCCGAAGGAAGTTCAGTCGAAAGGTGTCGGTTACCGATGCAACCGTCTTGGCGATGTCGTTTCGCCAACTCTCGCCCTTCGCGTTGCTCTTCCTCAACGTCGCGTCGGCGTTCAGGATCCCGGCCACGACGAAGGCCAGGACGATGACAACGAGGATGAGTCCTGCGGGCATCGTCCCCTCGCGGCGAGGACGGAGCGGCTCGAACAGACTTCGCCACGAGAAACGAGAACGACCATTGGACGAGCCCCGGTGTGGTCCACGCAATGGGCCGGTCATCGCACACCCTTCGATTGGCGATTCATCATCGGCACCTCGTTCGGAAGGCTCGCTTCGGCAACGCTGGGGAACACGGTCGGTCTGACATGGTCGACATCAGAACTGGAAGTAGATGAACGGCGCGATCCCTTCCGGACCGAGCGCATCGATGAGGACAAGTCCACCGGCCAGCGCGGCGATTTGCAAGGCAGGTGCCCACGTGGCGAACCACACCTCGGCCTTCTGGGGGAACCGTTGGGGGACGAACTGTGACGCGACACTGGCCACGACCACGACGATGAGCAGCGCACTCACGCCTGCGCTCGATCCGGAGAAGTGGAACAGTCGACCCAAGAGCGTGAACGCCCCATCGATCGACTGGGCACGGAAGAACACCCACGCCAGACAGACGACGTTGAAGACCAGGAACCACTGCATGACCTTGACCAGCGGAGGAGGAAGACCGAGTTCGTGACCCTTCCACTTCGCCCTGACCACTCGCTCCGCCACCAGATAGCCGCCGTGGATGGCACCCCAGGCCACGAAGGTCCAGTTCGCCCCGTGCCACAGACCGCCGATGATCATCACGAGGAAGAGGTTCCGGTAGGTCATCGCATTGGACCCACGGTTCCCGCCGAGCGGGATGTAGAGGTAGTCGCGCAGCCACCTCGAGAGCGTCATGTGCCAGCGGTTCCAGAAGTCCTGCAGAGAAAGCGCGATGTAGGGAGAATTGAAATTCTGCGGGAAACGGATGCCGAGCAAAAGCGCGACGCCGATCGCGATATCGGTGTAGCCCGAGAAATCGGCATAGATCTGGATGGCATAGGCGTAGATCGCCCACAGCACCGCCAGTGAGCCGTAGGCGTCGGGGTTGGCGAAGACCGGATCCACGATCTGGGTCGCCAGGAAGCTCGAGATGACCACCTTCTTGAACATGCCCCGGAAGATGAGCATGAACGCCTCTCCCGACCGCACGTAGCGCGGATCCGGCTCCTCATCGAGCTGGGGCGCGAACTCGCTGGCGCGCACGATCGGGCCAGCGACGAGGTGAGCGAAGAACGAGAGGTAGACACCGAAGTCAAGGAGATTGAGGGGCTTCCGCCACTGCCCACGCCCGATGTCGATGACGTAACTGATCGCCTGAAAGGTGAAGAAGGAGATTCCAACCGGCAGGATGATGTTCAGCAGCGGAGCATCGACCGAGACTCCGAATGAACGCAATCGCTCGGTGATCGTCGTGAGGAAGAAATCGAAGTACTTGAAGTAACCGAGGATTCCCAGGTTGATGACCACTGCGATACGCACGAGCCACCGACTCATCGGTGTTCGCTCACCCTCTGGGGTCAACGCGCGGAACACCGCGAATCCGAAGAACCAGTTGATGACGATGCTGAGCCCGAGCAGCATCAAGTAGTGCCAGTCCCACCACCCGTAGAAGACGAAACTGGCCCCGAGAATGAACCAACGCCACGCGATCTTGTGCGGTCGAAGTAACCAACTGCCGGTGAAGACCACCAGGAAGAAGACCGCGAAATCGACGGTGGGGAAAAGCATGGTTTGGCTTCCCGGCTGACTGGAACGATGAACACGTGCAGAAGGCTGACGACGAAACTACCGCAGCACACCTCCGAAGACGGGACAGCGAGGCCTCCCGAATCGCCACGCACGGACCGCAAACCAACGGACGGGTAGGGTCTCGCTGTGCTCGATCACGTATTCACCGACGCCATCGGCGCCCTGCGCGACGCGTTCGAGGGAGCGCTCCTCGAACGACAGGCATTCGAGGAGCGATTCAACACCGACATGCTCCTCGGCGATATGCGGTGGGAGACGACCTACGGATTGCCGGGAGAAGGGGTACCCCCACGAGTCCAAGCCGACATCACATTGACCTGGCCGACATGGGCTCAGACGGCCTACCGCTCGTGGTACATCGGCGAGGCGTTCGATGAAGCCCCCCGCATCGACATCGAAGTGGTCCTGCGAGTCCAGCGGCTGTCGACGCCCCCAGATCCCGCGACCCTCCTCGCCGTTCTCCCCGACACGAGCCCACCCATCGGCCAGGATCGACTGGCTCATTCGGGACCCACTGTGGAGACCATCTTCGGGCCGACACTGCTCGAACCCGAGTACGCGATCGAGGTGAGCTACGAGGGCAGCTACGAGGTTGACGAGGCCACCCTCGCCGACGGCACCCGACTCGATGACAACGTCGGAGCCATGGGCGGATGGATCTCGTCAATCCTCGTGCGGATCGGTGACCTCCCGTGGGATTTCCTCCCTGCCCTCGACACTTCGACCTGACGACGTTCCGCGTCGTCGGGCGACGTCAGAACGATTCGGGAGCGGGAAGGAGGTCGGGGAACTCCGGATCGCGCCCTTCGGACTTGGCCGAGAAGGTTTCGATCATGTCGGATGGCTGGAACATCCCCGTCTGCCATGTGGCGATGTGATTCAACCCATCAGCCACGCTGTGATCCCGGGAGTACAGGAGCATCTCCTTCGAACCCCATACGGCCAGCGGACTCTTCGAGGCGATCTCCGCAGCGATCTCGAGGACGCCGTCGACGAGTTCCTCATGACTCGAGAAGAGTTGGTTGACCAAACCGACTTCGAGCGCACGCTGTGCCGAGAGACGCCGGCCCGTATAGGCCATCTCCCGCGCCACACCATCGGGGATGATCTTCGGCAACCGTTGCAACGTGCCGACATCGGCGGTCATCCCGATGTTGATCTCTTGGATCACGAAGAACGCATCCTCGGTCGCGTAGCGCATATCGGCAGCAGTGACCATGTCAACGGCACCCCCGATGCATCCACCTTGGATCGCCGCCAGAACCGGCATACGTACCTGTTCGAAGACGGTGAAACTCTCTT
>CAZMJK010000008.1:18278-18758 GCA_964566555.1 uncultured Bifidobacterium sp.
ACGAAGGCGGGCTCGGACCCTTCCCATCTCGGCCGCGTCACCTGGAGTGATCGCACTGTCGCCGGAGGTGAACACTCCGAGATCCATTCCCGCGCAGAAGTGTCGACCGGTGGACGAAAGAACGATCGCGCGCACATCACCACCGGCGTCGAGCCGACGAACGATGTCGGGCAACTCCATCCAGAACTCGCGCACCATCGAATTGAGTTCGTCGGGGCGATTGAGTCGCAGATGGGCCACCTTCTCGGACACGTCCACTGCGAAACACGATGTTGTCCACGAACTCATCGCGAGGCCTCCACCAAACGTTCGAGGTTGACTTGGGGTCTCGCTCCGATGTGCGAGATCGCCTCCGCCGCGACAACCGAAGCCGTGCGCCCGGAGGTGAGGAGATCAGCACCGCGAACCCACGCCGAGAGAAAACCAGCGGCGTAGAGATCGCCAGCGCCCGTCGTGTCCACGAGCTGCGTCGGCGCGGCC
>CAZMJK010000008.1:18768-19051 GCA_964566555.1 uncultured Bifidobacterium sp.
GGAAGTGACGATCACCGAACCCAACTCGCTCCGCGTGAGGCACGCGATCGCGCAGTGGCCAGCCACACGCCGAACCGCCTCCTCGAAGTCCTCGACCTCGTAGAGCGAGCAGATCTCGCTCTCATTGGCGAAGAGGATGTCCACGTGATGCTCGACCAACTCGAGAAAATCGGAGCGATGACGGTCGACGCAGAATCCGTCCGAAAGCGTGAACGCCACTCGGGTTCCCGCTTCGGCCGCCCAACCCATGATGGCTCGCAGCGCGCTCTTCGCCGCTGGCTCG
>CAZMJK010000008.1:19061-19948 GCA_964566555.1 uncultured Bifidobacterium sp.
AGATATCCCTCGAGATAGACCACGCGCGCCGTCGGAACGAGTGACAGGTCGATGTCCTCGAGTGCCAACTGACCCGCCACGCCCAGAGAGGTGTTCATGGTTCGTTGCGCATCGGGGGTCACGCAGATGAGGCATCGGGCCGTACCCAAGGCCGCCTCGGCCCCCGTCGCGGCAAACCCGTGGAAGGCAACTCCCGCGGCGCGTATGTCGTGGGCGAAGACCGCTCCCAATTCGTCATCGGCCACTCGGCCGATGAACGCCGCCGAGATCCCGAGCGATGCCAATCCAGCGGCTGTGTTCGCTGCGGACCCACCCGAGATCTCGACCGCCGGGGGCAACGCCGCATAGATGGCACGAGCCCGGTCGGGGTCGGTCAATTGCATCGAGCCCTTGACCATGCCGTGGTCTTCGAGGAAGAAGTCGTCCGTGTGGGCGAGTACGTCGACGATGGCATTGCCGACACACAGCACATCGAGAGCTCGGCCGGATGGGGGAAGGAGCGCAGTCATCGCGCTCGACCCTACGCTGACCGGGTGACCAACATCGAACACCTCCATGGAGAAGGCGAAACCGACTCGCACCGCCTTCCCACCAACGTCCGACCGGTGCGCTACGAGCTCCTTCTGGAACCCGACCTCCCTTCGGCGACGTTCACCGGCGAGGTGGCGATCGATCTCCTCGTGATCGAACCCACCACCACGATCATCTGCAATGCCCTCGATCTGGACATCCTCGCGGCAGAGGTCCTGGAAGGGCCAGAGCGACGACCATCCCAAGGGCCGCGCCTGCGCATCCCCTTCGCCGTCCCCGGCCCTTACGTCCTCCTCCGCAGCGCTGGCTCCTTCTCCATTGCCCAGCCCGCCCGACGCCGCGGGGGCAGAGTGGGG
>CAZMJK010000008.1:19958-21311 GCA_964566555.1 uncultured Bifidobacterium sp.
CGGCAGGAGCCGTGGCCGTGACGGCAGTCGACCTCGACATCGACCTCGAACGAGTCACCTTCACCCTCGATCGAGTCATCGAACCTGGTGAAGCCCATCTTCGACTCCGATTCGCCGGCGTGCTCAACGACAAACTTCGCGGCTTCTATCGATCCACCTTCACCGACGCGAACGGTGTCGAACAGGTCATCGCCACGACCCAGTTCGAAGCCACCGACGCGCGCCGAGCGTTCCCGTGCTGGGACGAACCGGCCCACAAGGCATCGTTCGCCATTTCACTCATCGTCGACGAGCACCTCTTCGCGGTCTCGAACGCGGCGGAGATCTCCAGGTCGCCGATCCCGAATCGAGCCGGAAAGCACCGAGTTCACTTCGCCGAGACCATCGTGATGTCCACCTATCTCGTCGCGTTCGTCGTCGGACCAGTGGAAGCAACCGACCCGATCGATGTCGACGGCACACCTCTTCGCGTGGTCTACCCCGTCGGCAAGGGCCATCTCGCCGACTTCGCCCTCGAGGTGGGGGCGTTCTGCCTCCGGCATTTCACGAACTACTACGGGATCGCCTATCCGGGCGACAAACTCGATCTCGTTGCGATTCCGGATTTCGCATTCGGCGCGATGGAGAACCTCGGCTGTGTGACGTTCCGGGAAATCCTACTGCTGGTCGATCCGGAGTCGACGACACAGGCGGAACTGCTCAACGTGACCGACGTGATCAACCACGAACTCGCTCATATGTGGTTCGGCGACCTCGTCACCATGAAGTGGTGGAACGGGATCTGGCTGAACGAAGCATTCGCCACGTTCATGGAGATGCACGCCACCGATGCGTTCCGACCGCAATGGGATCGATGGACGACGTTCGGACTCTCGCGATCGGCCGCATTCGACACCGACGCGCTGACCAGCACGCGACCCATCGAGTATCCAGTTCTCTCTCCCGCCGATGCGGAGGGAATGTTCGACATCCTCACGTACGAGAAGGGGGCGGCGGTCGTTCGCATGCTTGAGCAGTACCTCGGAGAGGATCAGTTTCGAGCCGGAATCCGTGGGTACCTCTCCGAGCATGCATTCGGGAACACGGAGACGACCGATCTCTGGGACGCACTCGAATCGGCGACCGGCGAACCCGTCCGCCGCATCATGGACTCGTGGATCTTTCAGGGCGGATTCCCCGTCATCTCCGTCGACATCGTGAACGACGGACGGACGCTGCGACTCGCTCAGCATCGTTTCGGTTATGCCGGCGAACTCGAAGCAGGAGAGTCCCCCCTACCCGCAACCGACGACGACCGTCGATGGGCGATTCCGCTTCTGTTCTCGCAGAGACGAGCCACTGATGGCGTCAGCA
>CAZMJK010000009.1:0-1968 GCA_964566555.1 uncultured Bifidobacterium sp.
GTCATCGAAGGCGAGCTCGCGCCCGCGCTCGATGAGCAGCACGGTCTTGCCCGCGAGTTTCGCCCGATCACGGCTGATCCAGGCGAGCGCATGGGCCGGCTCCAAGGCCGGGATGATGCCCTCGGTGCGGCTGAGCAGCTGGAACGCCTCGATGACTTCCTCATCGGTGACCTGTTCGTAGCGGGCCCGCCCGATGGCCGACAGATGCGAGTGCTCGGGACCGACACCCGGATAATCGAGGCCGGCCGAGATCGACTGCGCTTCCTGGACCTGTCCGAATTCGTCCTGCATGAGATAGCTCTTCATGCCATGGACCACACCGGGCACACCACGCCCCACCGCGGCACCACCCGCGGGTTCGACCCCGACGAGTTCAGCGGTGGTGTCGGCGAAGCCGCTGAAGATCCCGATGGCGTTCGATCCACCACCGACGCACGCCGTGACGACGTCGGGGATCTCGTTGTCGAGCAACTTCGCGCATTGTTCGCGTGACTCCTTGCCGATAACGGTGTGGAACTCGCGCACCATCCATGGATAGGGGTGCGGACCCATGACCGACCCCAAGCAGTAATGAGTGGTCTCGACCGTGGCCACCCAATCGCGCATGGCTTCGTTCACCGCGTCCTTCAAGGTGCGACTCCCGGACATCGCCGGCACCACCTCGGCACCGAGCAACCGCATGCGGAAGACGTTGAGGGCTTGGCGCTCCATATCCACTTCGCCCATGAAGACCTTGCACTCCATGCCCATGAGCGCGGCCGCCGTCGCCGACGCAACACCGTGCTGACCGGCACCGGTCTCGGCCACGAGGCGAGACTTGCCCATTCGTTTGGCGAGGAGGGCCTGACCGAGCACGTTGTTGATCTTGTGCGAGCCGGTGTGATTGAGGTCCTCGCGCTTCAACAGGACCCGCACACCCAACTCCGCCGAGAGGCGATGGCACTCGGTGATCGGCGAGGGTCGCCCGGCGTAGTCGGCAAGAAGGGCATCGAGTTCGTCGCGGAAGGACTGGTCCGCCCATGCATCGCGGAACGCCGCTTCGAGTTCTTGGCAAGCGGGGACGAGGGTTTCGGGGACGTAGCGACCGCCGAACTCTCCGAAACGGCCACTCGATGATGGCTCGGGCAATGTCATGACGTGAGGCTAGGCCCGGTGCGGGTCGACGGAGAACTCGGAAAGCGCATCTCGTGCCGCCGAGATGAAGGCTGCGACCGCCGCCGGATCCTTCCGTCCCGGCTCCGACTCCACCCCGCTCACCGCGTCGACTCCCCATGGCCGCACCCGCTCGACCGCGGCGGCGACATTGGATGCGTTCAGGCCACCGGCGAGGATCACCCGAACCCGCTCGGACAGTCCATCGATCTGCGACCAGTCGAACGTTTGGCCCGAACCCGGTGCCGGTGAATCGATCAGGACGGCATCGACCGGGTACTCCTCGACGCGTTCGAGCCGTTGGTCTCCAGCGGTGAACACCTGCACGAGGAACGGCACCACACCGCGCAGCGCCCGGCCCACCTCCGGACCTTCATGGCCGTGCAACTGCACGCCACCGAGGCCGGTGGCCTCCACGACGTCGATGATGCGCTCGACCGCATCGTCTCGGAACACACCGACGGACAGCGTCCCCTCGGGAAGTCGCGGGACGATCGCTCCGACCGTGACCACATCGACCTGACGTTTCGACTCCGCGAAGATGAAGCCGAGCGCGTCAGCGCCGAGGGACACTGCCTGTAGTGCGTCCTCGGCGCTGGTCATTCCGCAGATCTTGATGAACACGTTTCGACGCTAGCGGCGAGCGGCGTTCCGTCGGCGATCACTTTTCACACGAGGTTCACGCGTCGACCATGCGACCACTGAGGTACTCGTCGTACGCGGCGAGGTCGAGGTGCCCGTGGCCGCAGTAATTGAAGAGGATGACCTTCTCCTCACCCGACTCCTTGGCCGCCAGCGCCTCGTCGATGGCGACGG
>CAZMJK010000009.1:1978-7739 GCA_964566555.1 uncultured Bifidobacterium sp.
GTGGACCAGGTCCGTTCCCCGTTGAAGGCGGCGCGCCACAGGCCGTCGGGCTGGGCCGGGTACACGCTGGGGCCGCCGATGCGACGGGAGAGGAGGCCGCTCACGGCCAGGGCCTGGTCGCGGACGGCCTCGGCCTCGAGGCGACGTCGCTCGGCGCGGCCGTGCCATCGGTTGCGCGGATCCTTGGCTGCGAGGGCCTCGTCGATGGCCACGGCGATCCCGTGACCGCATTCGGGTGCGGGCACCTTGCCTTCGGCGTTGGCGAACTTGATCGCAGCGTCGAAGACCTTTCCCTGCGAGATGGCGACTGCTTCCATCCGCTTCTCGTGGACGAGCTTCGAAATGATCGGCGAATCTCCGTGGTAGCGAAGACCGCCCGCGTGGATCGACGGCGGCATGAAGTCCGAGCCCAAGGTGTACATGGGCATGAGCGGCGTCATTCCGGCGACATCACCGAAGTCGTATTCGAATCGACCCTGGGTCAGTGTCGGACATGACGCGGGCTCGACGGCGACGAGACGAACGCTCTCGTCGGGAACGAACGGGAAGGCAACCCCACCGAGATTCGAGCCACCACCACACGGTGCGATGACCACGTCGGGCAGTTCCTCACCAGCGGCCCGAAGCTGATCGCGCGCCTCGAGGCCGATCACGGTCTGGTGAAGGAGCACATGATTGAGCACCGAGCCGAGCG
Organism: uncultured Bifidobacterium sp.; assembly: GCA_964566555.1. GTDB lineage: Bacteria > Actinomycetota > Acidimicrobiia > Acidimicrobiales > Acidimicrobilacustridaceae > Acidimicrobilacustris. Next base: position 2,673 of record CAZMJK010000009.1, read on the forward strand.
CGTAATGCGTATCGTCACGCTGGACGCAGTCGCGAACGGCATCGGAGATCGCCGCGCCCAGTGAACCGGGATTCGACGGATCATCGATGGGCGACGGAACGACGTCACCACCCCACACCTGCATCATGATCTTGCGGTAGGGCTTCTGCTCAAACGATGCCCGGACCATGTAGACCATGCATTCCATATCGAACTGCGCGGTCGCGAATGAGAGCGCCGTTCCCCACTGACCGGCCCCGGTTTCGGTCGTGAGGCGCTTGATCCCTTCCTGCTTGTTGTAGAAGGCCTGCGGCACTGCGGTGTTCGGCTTGTGCGAACCGGCCGGCGACACCGACTCGTCCTTGAAGTAGATGCGAGCCGGCGTATCGAGCATCTTCTCGAGTCGCTCGGCGCGCACCAACGGCGTGGGACGCCAGAGGCGCAGAATGTCCATCACCGGACCGGGGATGTCGATCCACGGCTCCGGCGACATCTCCTGCATGATGAGTTCCATCGGGAACAGCGGTGCGAGGTCATCGGGCGTCACGGGCTCGCGGGTCCCGGGATGCAGCGGCGGGTCCATCGGCGAGGAAAGGCGCGGCAGGATGTTGAACCATGCCGACGGCATCTCGGTCTCGGACATGTTGAAGCGGGTCATGAGTGACTCCCCTGGATCGATGTGCGACGCCGATCCTAGGACTGCCGGGCACCTCGAAGCGCCGCCACTCCCCCCTCCGGATCTCCGGAGGTCACGAGGTGCTCGCCCACCAACACCGCGTGATAGCCGGCCTCGGCGAGGACCTTGGCATCGGCGGGGCCGGCAATACCCGACTCCGCCACCCGAATGACACCGGCGGGCATCTGTGGCGCCATGCGGACGGCGCGTTCGGTATCGACGGCGAAGGTCACGAGGTCCCGCTGGTTGACGCCGACCAGATCCGCTCCGACCGCCATCGCGCGCGCGAGCTCCGCTTCATCGTGGATCTCCACGAGCGCGTCGATGCCGATGGCACGAGCGAGTTTCAGGAAGGAATCGAGCTCGGCGTCATCGAGCGCCGCCGCGATGAGCAGGACGCAGTCGGCGCCCATGATCCGGGCATCGCAGACATCACGGGCACTCACGGTGAAGTCCTTACGAAGAACCGGCAGCGAACAGGCCGAGTGGGCCGCTTCGAGATCGCCGACCGATCCACCGAAGTAGTCGACATCGGTGAGCACCGAGAGACACGCAGCACCACCACGTTCGTACTGACGAGCCAGTGTCGCGGGATCGAGATCGGGAGCAAGATCGCCCTTCGACGGCGACCGGCGCTTGACCTCGGAGATGACGGCGATCTCGCCACGAGCGGAAGCCGCGTCGAGAGCTGCGCGGAATCCACGGGTGGGCGCGATGGACATCGCCCGCTCGACGAGTTCGTCGAACGGGCGATCGTCGCGAGCCGCAACCTCTCGATGTGCCTCGAGGATCCGATCGAGATACGTGGTCAGTTCGGCAGACCCTTCGCGTTGCCCGTCGGCGTCGCCATGACCATCATCGGCGGTTCCGCCATGAGCCCGCCGAGCGTCGCGAACAGTTGCTTCATCGCGTCGGATCCGCCGTGGATGCCCAGCGCTTCTCCATCCGAGTAGAGCTCGAAGATCCACACGGTGTTCTCATCGCCGGCATCTCGATGGAACGAGTACACGAGCGTGCCCGCTTCCTGCGCAACGACGGGGAGCATCGTCTCGAGGGCGGCAACGCCTTCATCGCGCTTCCCGGGCTGGAACACCATCTTCACGAACAATGAGGTCTGCGTCATGGACCGAGACTGTAGGCGATCGGCTACTGCGACCGCTCCGCCCGAATGCTGCGTGAGATCGCAACGACCGGCGCCGCCAGGAATCCGAGCAGGGCGAGCACGAGTCCGATGCCACCGACCGCGATCAGGAATGGAAGGTTGACGATCACGCCCAGGACCACACCGATGATGCCGCCCAGGAGACACACCACCGGAGCCATCTGCACCGATCGCGAGACTTCCGTGCCCTCCACCCCGATGTCGTCGAGGAGTCGGGGATCGATCTCGTCGTCGCCATCATCGAACGGGACGAAGTCATACCGACCCGGAACGGGCGTGCCGGGGGCCTTCGCCTCTGGTCGGGTCAGGCGCTGCCGTTTGTCGTACTCACGACGTCGCTCACCATCACCGAGCACGGCCCAGGCCTCGTTGATCGCCTGCATCTCTCGCTCATTGGCCTGACGGTTCCGCTCATCGGTGTGGAAGTCGGGATGATGGACGCGAGCGAGGCGAAGGTAGGCCGAACGGATCTCGGTGGCACTGGCGTCGGGAGCAACACCCAACCGGTCGTAGAGGGAATCGGCCATCGACCTTCCTCAGCGCACGGTGCCGGGGGCGACCACCGTCGCCCCGGTGCGGCCGAGGCCGACGGACACGGACACACCCTCGACGACCGAACGACCGACGCGGCCGAGCGCCAGTCCCGGCCGCTCCCCCATTGGTGGAACCACGCTCGTCAGGACTCCGACGACGGTGCCATCGAGGATCACCTCGTCACCCACCTCGCACGGCCCGTCGAGCGACAGCACGCGGATGGGATGCGGAACGTTGTTGCCCCGACTGTCGATCCGAGCGACGAGTTCCTGCCCGGTGTAGCAGCCCTTCGTGAAACTGACCGATGCATCGATGATCCATGCACCCGCTTCGCCGGGGATCGTCTGCTCCGTCAGTTCGCTTCCCATGCGAACGATTCCGTGGGCGATCCGATACCGATCGAACGAGGCAGTGGGAACGATGTCCGATCGATCCATGAGGTCGTGCGCCGTCGAGTCACGAAGCACGAGTTCGTCGACTCCCGCCACGCCGGGACCGACGGGAGTGCACACGAGCGAATCTTCGGACTCCTCCGCGTCGAATCGGATGAGCGACGGATCCCATCGCGTCTGTCGCAGCACCTTGGTCTCCGGTGCTGCGATCTCCGCTTTCGTGCGCAACAGGAACCGTTGCAGTCGAGCCACCACCGCGGAACCCCATCCTGCGTCGGTTTCGAGCACGTAGTCATCGCTGTGCAGGCGATGGACCCGAAGCCACGCCTCCACCTTGCCCGTGGGTGCCAGGAGGAACGACCACGCGCTCTCGCCGGTCATTGCGACGACATCCTGACTGAGTTGGCCTTGGAGATAGCGAGCCGCATCCAGACCACTCACCCGGACGATGTCCCGTTCGGACAGCACAGTTCCACCGTCACCGAGGAGCAGTTCGTAGCCTGCGGAGATCTCCGCGTCCGCCGACGAAGTCACCTCAGCAGTGTCGCACCTGCGTCGACCAGTTGCACCAGCGAACGCCCAGGTTCAGCCGGCTTCGCCCCTGCGTTGTGCCGTCATCCGACGAGCGCCCGAGACCGCACTCAACAACGCTCTCGCCTTGTTACGACACTCGAGATCCTCGTGCTCGGCCACGCTGTCGGCGACGATGCCCGCGCCGGCCTGCACGTGGGCGATGCCATCCGCCCCAACCACGAGGGTCCGAATGGCGATCGCCGTATCGATCGTCCCCGAGAAGTCGACGTAGCCCACCACCCCGGCATAGGGCCCACGTTTGACCGGTTCGAGTTCATCGATGATCTCCATGGCCCGCACCTTGGGTGCCCCCGAGACCGTTCCCGCCGGCAAGGTCGCCCGGAGCACGTCGATCGGGGTGCGTCCGTGCGCCAATTCCCCAGAGACCTGCGAGGTGAGATGCATCACGTGGCTGTATCGCTCGAGGACCATCATCTCGTCGACCTGTTCGGTCCCGAACGCTACGACCCGACCGACATCGTTGCGCGCCAGATCGATCAGCATGACGTGTTCAGCGATCTCTTTGGGATGCTCGCGAAGTTCGGCGCCGAGACGACGGTCTTCCTCCTCGGTCGCTCCGCGCCGACGTGTGCCCGCGATCGGACGGGAGATCACTCGATTGTCGACCAGCTTCACCATGGGCTCGGGAGAGGAACCAGCGAGACAGAGTTCAGGCATCCGGACGAAGTACATGTAGGGGCTCGGATTGACCTGGCGCAGGACCCGATAGAAGTCGAACGGGTCGGCACCCAGTTCGAACGAGAAGCGTTGCGACAACACGACCTGGAAGATGTCGCCATCGAGGATGCGCTCTTTGGCCGCCTCGACCGCTCCCACCCACTCGTCGGAGGTCATCGACACCTCGACCTCGGGAAGTTCCGGTGAGGACGACGGCGGGTCGACCATGGGCTCATCGAGCGGACGAGCACCATCGAGGGCGAGTTGCTCCAGTCGAACGATGGCCTCGTCATAGAGCCGGTCCAGATCAGCGACCGTCGCGCCTTCGGGGACGAGGACGTTGTCGATCAGGGTCACCCGTTGGCGAAAATGATCGAACGCCGCGAGTTGGCCGATGACCGCCATGACGGCATCGGGAAACCCGGTGGCATCGCGAGGGATCTCCTGCAGGTCTTCGACTTCGCGAACGACGTCGTACCCGAGGTACCCCACGACCCCACCATGAAGTGGCGGAAGCGTCTCGAGCGATGGGGAGCGATAGGCCGACAGCAGCCATTCGATCGCAGCGAGGATGCCCCCGTTCCGGGGCATGGCTTCGGGGAGTTCGCCCTCAACGTCGACGAGACCGTTGCGCAACACGAGGGTCGCCAGCGGATTGCGACCGACGAATGAGAACCGACTCCAGCGTTCGCCGTGCTCGACCGACTCGAAGAGGAATCCGGGTTGATCATCACCGCAGAGGCGGGCGAACGCCGCAACCGGAGCGATGAGATCGGCCAACAGTTCGCGCCATACGGGCACGACGCTGTGTTCAGCGGCGAGGGAATGGAACTCCTCGCGCGACGGGAGAACGTCCAAGATCAGTCACCCGCACCGAAGGCGGTGAAGAAGCAGGAGTAGTTGCCCGTATGGCACGCCCCCTTGCCCTCTTGTTCGACCACGAACAACAAGGTGTCTCCATCGCAGTCGTAGTAGGCCTCGCGAACGAACTGGCGGTCACCCGAGGTCTCGCCCTTGCACCAGTACTCCTGCCGCGAGCGACTCCAGAACCATGTCCGACCGGTGGCAAAGGT
>CAZMJK010000009.1:7749-20131 GCA_964566555.1 uncultured Bifidobacterium sp.
CGTTCATCCACGCCATCATCAGCACCTTGCCGGTGCCCTGTTCCTGCACGATCGCCGGGACCAAGCCATCGTCGTTGAAGACCACGGCGTCAAGTTGTTCGTCGGTGACATCGATCGGAATGCTTTCGGGCATGGGGCCACGCTAGCGGTGACACCCGTGGCCGACGAACGGGATTCGGGTCTAGAGGTAGAGCCCGGTGCTCCCCTCGGACAACCGCTCGGCCGCAACTGCGTGCACATCGCGTTCACGCAGGATGATGTAGTCCTCGCCGCGAACTTCGACCTCGTAGCGGTCCTCGGGACTGAACAGCACCTGATCGCCCGGCTCCATCGATCGGACGTTGGGGCCCACCGCCATCACCTCGGCCCAGACCAACCGCTTCCCCATCTGTGCCGTGGCCGGGATGAGGATGCCGCCGGTGGACCGACGCTCCCCCTCGGGGCCACCGAGATGGACCAGCACGCGGTCGTTGAGCATCTGGATCGGGAGTTTCTCTCCGTCGGCTCCCACACCCTCGGTGAGTCGGCCACTGGTCTGCGATGAGGTCACGTCATGACGGTACCGTCTCGGACCGTGACCGACGACTTCGCGCCCCACTCACTTCGACTGTCCACCACCGACGGACTGTCGCTCGAAGCCGAACTCTGCACACCGCCACACGCGAGAGCGGCCGTCGTGCTGTGTCACCCGCATCCACAACAGGGCGGCAACATGGTGTCCCTCGTCACGAGTGAACTCTTCCGACTGCTCCCCGACTCTGGCCTGGCGGTGCTGCGATTCAACTTCCGTGGCGTCGGTACCTCGGAAGGAACCCACGACTTCGGCGTGAGCGAGGCGAATGACATCGTGGCGGCGATCGATGCGATGACGTCCGCGTGCCCGGAACTCCCCGTCTTCGTTTCCGGATGGTCGTTCGGGGCCGATACCTCGCTCTCCGTCCTCGACCACCGAATCACCGCCTGGGCCGCGTGTGCACCTCCCTTGCGCGTCCTGCCGCTGGACGTCCTCCGGGCCGCCGCCGGGTCGGATCCACGCGCCAAGTTGCTCATCGTTCCCGAACACGACCAATTCCGAGACCCCGACGCAGCCCGCGAGGCAACGGACGACTGGCTCGCCACCGACATCGTCGCCGTCGCGGGAGCCGATCACTTCTTCGCCGGTCGGACCAACAAGGTGGCGGCGCTCATCGTCGCATTCATTGACGCGCAACTCGAGGGCATCCGCTAGCGACGACTCAGGGTCGAACTGCGACCCCTGCCGCCATCATGTGTGCTTTCGCTTCCGCGATCGCGTGATCATCGAAGTGGAAGATCGATGCGGCGAGTACCGCATCGGCCCCTCCATCGACGACACCGTCGACAAGATGATCGAGTGTCCCCACTCCGCCCGAGGCGATGACGGGAACCCCGACGGCCGCGGAGACTGCCGACGTGAGCTCGAGATCAAATCCGTCGCGGGTCCCGTCGCGATCCATCGATGTCAAGAGGATCTCGCCGGCTCCCAGCGATTCCGCTCGTCGAGCCCACTCGATCACGTCGAGTCCGGTCGGCGTGCGTCCTCCGGCGACATAGACCTCCCAGCCCTCTGCCGCACTTCCATCGGCGGCGCGGCGTCGGGCATCGATCGCGCAGACGACGCATTGATTGCCGAAGACAGTGGCGATCTCGCTGATGAGTTCCGGACGCGCGACCGCAGCACTGTTCACGGACACCTTGTCCGCGCCCGCCCGCAGCATCGTTCGGGCATCGTCCACCGTTCGAATCCCACCGCCGATGGTGAACGGGATGAACACTTTCTCGGCAGTGCGCCGAACGACATCGACCATCGTCCCACGACCATCGGAGGTTGCCGTGATGTCGAGGAAGACCAGTTCATCCGCGCCATCGGCGTCGTACCGCTCCGCCAATTCGACCGGATCTCCTGCGTCACGCAGGCCGACGAAGTTGACGCCCTTCACGACACGACCATCGGTGACATCGAGACACGGAATGATTCGAGCAGTCTTCATCGCAGTTCCTCAGGCCACTCGCCGCACACGTACAAGCGTGTCGATCGCCGTTCGCTCGCCGTCGTCGGTCACGACGACCCGATCCACCCGACCGGCCTTCTCGGTGACGAGTTCACGATCCAGCGCGACCTCTGCCGCGGTGAGATCATCGAGAAGATCCTCGGCAGTGAGCAGCACCGACGGATCCTTGGGGCCGCCGTAGCCCTCGGTGAGGTTCAGCAGGTCGTGCCCCACCACCAGCAGTGTTCCCCCAACTCCGAGCGATCGAACGGCCGACAGCATCGACGCTCGTCGCTCGTCGGCCGGAAGTTGGAGGTAGAACACCGCGACCAGATCGAACAGATCGGCGGTCGGCTGCCACGACGTCGCGTCGCCGACGATCCACTCCGCCTCGACACCATGTTTTTGGGAGAGCGCTCGGGCCTTCGCGATCCCGACATCCGAGAAATCGACACCCGTTGTCGTCCAACCCTGAGTGGCCAACCAGACTGAGTTCCGACCCTCCCCACAGGCAAGGTCGAGTGCTCTTCCCGGCGTGAGGTCGGAAACCTCCGGAGCCAGGAACTGATTCGGTTCTCCCGACCAGATCAGTTCCGGGGTGTCATAACGAGCGTTCCAATCGGAAGCATCCATGCACGAAGTCTAGGACTGACGCGATTTGTCCAAGTCAGGGAGTTTCCTGCACCGACGCCAATGCATCACCCAACGTGAACGCGCCTTCGTACAGCGCACGACCGACGATCACTCCGGAAAGACGTCGGCCCACCGATCGAAGCGATTGCAAGGCGACGAGGTCGGCAAGCGAACCGACCCCTCCGGATGCGATCACCGGCAATTCGGTCGACTCGAGCACCTCTCCCAAACCGTGGAGATCCGGCCCTTCGAGTGTTCCGTCACGACCGATCTCGGTCACGATCAACGCCTCGACCCCCGCGTCGGCGAATCCTCGCGCCACATCGAGGAGATCCTTCCCCGACCCCTCCTCCCATCCCCGCACCGCGACCTCACGACCGCGGGCATCGAGACCGACGGCGACCGCGTGACGGGAGGCGAGTCGGCGGACGAGATCGGGGTCCTCGAGCGCCGCCGTCCCGAGGACGACACGCGCCACACCCGCATCGAAGAGTGCCTCAGCGGCATCTTCGCTGCGCACACCACCGCCGGTCTGGATCGGAACATCGACCGCATCACAGATCGCGGCGATGACCTCACGATTCCGCGGGGTTCCGGTGCGCGCCGCGTCGAGGTCGACGACATGGATCCATCGAGCACCGGCAGTGGCGAACGCCACCGCCTGCGCCACGGGGTCGTCGTTGTAGACCGTTTCGCGCGCGTAGTCCCCCTGGTAGAGACGCACCGCTCGGCCGTCGAGGAGATCGATCGCGGGGAACAGTTCCATCAGCGATCCACCTTCGCGCGTGCGGAATCCACGAACCCGCGAAGGAGTTCCAAGCCCACAGAACCCGACTTCTCCGGATGGAACTGCGTCGCCCAGAGACCGTCGCGTTCCACTGCTGCTGCGACTCGTACGCCGTAGTCACATGTCGCGATGACCGATTCACCTTCGGCATCGGCGGCATAGGAATGGACGAAGTAGACCCACACCGGGTCCGCCACCGTCGCGAACAGTTCACTCGGTCGGCGAACCTCGACGAGGTTCCACTGCATCTGCGGCCGCTTCACAGATTCGGGCAGAAGGCGCAAGCGACCGGAGAGCACACCGAGACCCACTGCACCGGGCGACTCGTCGGATCCCTCGTAGAGCATCTGCATCCCGACGCAGACGCCGAGGAACGGACGACGGTCGTGCGCCGCAGTCGCCGCGACGTCGTCGAGGCCGCAATCGCGCAGTGCATCCATGCACGCGCCGAACGCCCCGACCCCGGGCAGCACCACTGCATCAGCATCAGCGATGAGGCCACGATCAGCAGTGAGCCGGGCATCGGCCCCCACCCGTTCGAGCGCCTTCTGCGCCGAACGCAGATTGCCGATTCCGTAATCGAGCACCGCCACGAGCGGACGAGACGAGTCGGTCACAACACGCCCTTGGTGGACGGAACGCCGCCACCTTCGATTCGCACCGCATCACGCAGGGAACGCGCCACGCTCTTGAACGTCGCTTCGATGATGTGATGCGTGTTGACGCCGCGGACCAGCGTGATGTGCAGCGTGACCGCCGCCGAGGTTGCGAATGCGCGCCAGAACTCTTCGATCAGTTGTGGATCGAACGGTGGATCACTCAGGATCTTCTGGCCGGGGAAATCGACCTCATAGACCAGGAAGGGGCGCCCGGAGAGGTCGAGAGCGACGTCGACGAGGGCTTCGTCGAGGGGCACTCGATTCGACGCGAATCTCCGGACACCGGCCTTGTCGCCAAGCGCGACGGCGAACGCCTCGCCGAGCGCGATCCCGACATCTTCAACGGTGTGATGGGCATCGATGTGCAGATCACCCTTGGCGCGAACAACCAGATCGAATCCGCCGTGCCGCCCGAGTTGGGCGAGCATGTGATCGAAGAACGGGAGTCCCGTCGCCGTCTCGTGGCGACCCTGCCCGTCGAGATCGATCTCGATCTCGATCGAGGTCTCCGATGTCGAGCGCGTGACCGTCGCCGCTCGTCGACCGTCGTCGGTCCTGATTGCACTCATGAAAGGGCCTCCTCGAGGGCCGAGAGGAAGACGTCGTCCTCATCCACGGATCCGATCGTGACACGTAAACAACCTTGGAGCCGTGGCCACGACGAGCAATTTCGCACCAGCACCGATCGATCGACGAGACGCTGCCAGACATCGGCACCCTCGATCGATCGAGGTCGGAAGAGCACGAAATTGGCGCCTGACGGCCAGACATCGACATCGAGTTCCGAAAGTCGGCCGACGAGCCGACCGCGCTCCTCCACCATGCGACTGACGCGTTCGTTCATCTGATCGACGTACTCCAGCGCAAGGGTTCCGGCGAGCTGTTTGAACGCATCGAGGTGATACGGGAGCACGACCTTTTCCAGTTCGGCGATCACCGAAGCGGGTCCAACGAGATACCCGAGGCGGGTGGCGGCCATGGACCACGTCTTGGAGAAGGTTCGGGAAACGACGAGCGGTGTCGACTCGTCGATCAGTCCGACGGCCGACCACGGAGCGAACTGCCCGTAGGCCTCGTCGACCACGAGCAGTCCGTCAACCCCGATCACCATGTCGAGGACGGACCGAACGGTCCCCTCGTCGTCGACGACCCCGGTCGGGTTGTTGGGCGAACAGAGGAAACTCACCGCGGGTGACGAATCGTCGATGACGCGCCGAACCTCACCAAGGTCGGTGGAGAAATCCGCGGCGCGCTCGCCTTCGGCCACCTTCGTCCCCGTGAGTCGAGCAATGTGGCTGTGCAGCGCGTAGGTGGGTTCCCAGACGGCGGCCGTCCGCCCTGCGCCCCCGTAGGTGAGCAGCACGGTCTGCAGTACTTCGTTGGATCCGTTGGCCACGAAGATCTGCTCCGGACCGACACCGTGCAATTGCCCGATCGCCGTGCGCAACTCCACCGCTGAACGATCGGGATACCGATTCCAGTCGATCCGCGCAACCTCGCGCTTGACGGACTCCACCCACGCCTGCGGCGGAGCCTCAGGAGATTCATTCGTGTTGAGCCGAACGGCCACATCGACCTGCGGTGAGTGGTAGCCGTCCATCAGGGCGACATCGTCGCGAGGAGTGATCATCGGTCAGCCTCGAGGGCGCGTTGACGAAGCCGAACCGATTCCGCGTGCGCGGCGAACCCTTCGGCATCGGCGATCGTGGCAACCACGGGAGCCACCGCATCGAAACCACTGCGATCGACTCCGATGACATGTACCTGTTTGGTGAAGTCGTCAACAGTGAGCGCGCTTCCGAATCGGGCGGTGCCGAACGTCGGCAGGACATGACTCGGACCGGCGACGTAGTCCCCCAACGACGCGGGGGCCAATGGGCCGAGGAAGACCGCACCGGCGTGCCGGATTCCTGCCGCGACCGCGTCGGCATCAGCAGTCATCACCTGAACGTGCTCGGCGGCGATGTGGTTCACCACCTCCAACGCGCACTGCGGCGAATCCACCAGCGCGCAGAATCCTCCGCCGGTGAAGGTCGATTCGATCTCGGCCCGGCGCGGGGCGCGGGCCACGAGTCGTCGGAGTGCGGCATCGACCGCATCGGCGACGGACTCGTCCCATGTGACGAACCACGCGAGTCCGTCGGGGCCATGTTCGGCCTGCACCATGAGGTCGATGGCGACGAAGTCGACCGGAGCGGTGGCGTCGGCGACGACAACGATCTCCGATGGACCAGCGAACGCCATCGGCACACCGACCTGCCCGGCGACTTCGCGCTTGGCGATCGCCACGAAGGCGTTCCCCGGGCCGGCGATCACGTCGACCGGTCGAAGGGTTTCGGTTCCGAACGCCATGGCGGCGATGGCTTGGGCTCCACCGATCGCTCGCACTTCATCGACTCCCGCGATCGCGGCGGCTGCCAACGTGGCCGGAGCGATCTTGCCGGTCTCGCGATCTGGGGGCACACAGAGAACGATCTCGGGAACCCCGGCGACACGCGCTGGGATGACGGTCATGAGCACCGACGACGGGTAGACCCCCCGGCCACCGGGGACGTAGCAGCCCGCTCGATCCACCGGCACGGTTCGGCCCGTCACCGTGACGCCGCCACGGACCACGACATGGTCCTCGCGACGCTGCGCGACGTGGAACGCCCGCACCGCCTCTGCCGCCTCTGTCAGCGCGTCGGCGAGATCCGCAGGAATCGATGCCAGCGCAGCGTCGAGTTCCTCCTGGGGAACCGCCGAGTCGAGGACCGTGACGCCATCGAATCGCTCGGTGAGGCGGCGAACGGCATCGTCACCACCCTCTCGCACGTCCGCAAGGATCGACCGAACCGCGTCGGTGGGGCCATCGCCTCCCGGGTTCGGGCGCGGGAGATCGGCGACGAGCGCCTCGCCAGCCAGTCCTCGCAGATCGAGTCGGTTCAACACGGAACAGGACGCTAGCGGTCGACCCGTCGCCGGCTGAAGAGGGTTCGCGAGCTCAACCGGCCCGACGAGTCGCTGCCACCAGACGGCGGTGGGCGGTGCGGAGGTTGCGCTCGACCTCGAAGAGGTCCGAGGCCAAGGATTCATCCCCTGCGGCGAGGACCTCCTCAGCAGTCGCGCTCACCCTCGCCAACAGCTCCTCGAGGGTGGTCGTCGCACTCGACAACTGGGCTCGTTCGGCGCGCATCATCGCAGTCTTCCAGACCTTCTCGTCCGACGAGGCCGACGCGCCGCCACCCCCGAGCATGGAGGTGACACGGACGAGGGCAAAAAGACGCCGACGCCCCACGAGGGGGCGTCGGCAAGGCGACACTGGGCGGCGGATCCCAGATGATTGTCGCCATGTCAGGCGGCGGGAGCCTGACCTGCTCAACATAGCGCGGAAATTTGACGATCCTGCGGCGGTCCCCCAGAAAGCGCCGAAGGGCGCAGACTGGCCCTCCGAGACTCAGAGCGTCGCCGACGGACAGAAGTCCGACAGCACACAGTCGACGCAGCGCGCCTTCCGAGCGGCGCAGACCCGACGACCGTGGAGGATCAGGAGCAGACTGAACCGGCCCCGATCCTGGGGGGCGATCATCTCGTTCAGGACGAACTCCACCTTCACCGGGTCGGTCTCGGTGGTCAGCCCCAGACGAACGGAGAGTCGGCCCACATGGGTGTCGACCGGGAGTCCGGGCAGGTCCATGGCCACGCTCCGCACCACGTTGGCGGTCTTGCGCCCGACCCCGGGAACGGTGACGAGGTCTTCCATCGCCGAGGGCACCGAACCCTCGAAGCGATCGACCAACGCTTGTGCCATGCCGATCAACGACCGGGCTTTGTTCTTGTAGAAGCCGGTGCTGCGGACGAGTTCCTCGACCTCGAGCGGATCGGCAACGGCGAGATCCTCGGGCGACGGAAATCTCGCGAACAGCCCGGGGGTGACCATGTTGACCCGCGCGTCGGTGCACTGTGCCGAAAGGATGGTGGCAGCCAGCAGTTCATAGGCATTCCGATGATCCAGTTCGCAACGGGCATCGGGATATTCGAGATCGAGGCGAGCGAGTGTCTCCTTCGCTCGACCTTTGGGGGATCGGGGCTTGGCCATGAGTACGCGACCCTACCGTCGGCGACGCCGGTAGGGTCCGCCCGTGCGCACAGAACGACGCGACGAACGCGGACGGCTCATCGAACTGGAGGTCGATCCGGCGTCAGAACGCGATGAGGCCGAAGCGCGCGCGTCGGGACTGACCCTCACGCGCTGCATCGAACAATTGAGAGTCGAGCTTCCGCTTCGTCCCGACGCTTCGGAACTTCACACCCGTCCCTTCCAGCCCGACCGCGACACCGAGGCGTTCCTCACGGTGAACAATCGCGCCTTCTCGTGGCATCCCGATCAGTCGAACTGGACCGAAGCGGACCTCCATCGACGAATGGCCGAGCCGTGGTTCGATCCCGCCGGCTTCCTGCTCCACGAACGAGACGGGCGACTCGCAGGTTTCTGCTGGACGAAAGTCCACCCCGCCACCACCGCCGACCCCGAACTCGGGGAGATCTTCGTGATCGCCGTCGACCCGGACTTTCACGGGCAGGGTCTGGGTAGAGGACTCACACGAGCGGGCCTTGCATGGTTGGTGGCCCGCGGTATGCGTGTCGGCATGCTGCATGTCGAGCACGACAATCTGTCGGCGCAGACGCTCTACCGCGAGCTCGGTTTCCGCCTTCACGATCGACACTGTTGGTGGAGCGCCACAAGGAGCGATGCCGGATGAGCGAAGCACCACGTTCGATCTTCGATCCCGATCGCGACGAACTCTCCGTTCTTCTCGAAGGGGAACCGACCTACCGGGTCGAGCAGGTGTGGAAGGGCCTCTACACCGATTTCGCCGAGCCGCAGGCCATCACGTCGCTCCCCCTCACGCTGCGGAACATTCTCGATGCGGCGCTGCCCCCCGCCCTCGAACTCGTCACCGAATCCTCGACCTCAGATGAGGACACCGTGAAGTGGCTCTGGCGACTCCATGACGGCGCTTCGGTGGAGACCGTGCTCATGCACTATCCCGATCGCTCGACTGTCTGCGTGAGCACCCAAGCCGGATGCGCGATGGCTTGCGGATTCTGCGCAACAGGCCAGGGTGGCTTCGAGCGAAATCTTTCGGTCGGCGAGATCGTCGAACAGGTGATCCGCGCCGCTCGCCGAGCGCGTTCGGGTCCGACCCCTCGACGCGTGTCGAACATCGTCTTCATGGGCATGGGTGAGCCCATGGCGAATTACGACCGCACGTTGGCCGCCGTCCATCGCATCCATCAGGACATCGGAATCTCGGCCCGCAATCTCACCATCTCCACCGTCGGCATCGTCCCGGGAATCCGCCGACTCACCGATGAACGCCTGCCCGTCAATCTCGCGGTCTCCCTCCACGCCGCGAATGACGAACTGCGCGACGAACTCGTCCCCATCAATCGTCGCTATCCACTCGAGCAGCTCTACATCGCGTGCGAGGACTACCTCCGCGTCAAGAACCGTCGACTGTCGTTCGAATGGGCGCTCATCGCCGAGGTCAACGATCGCCCGTCGGACGCGCGGGAACTGGCCGAGGCTGCTCGCCGATTGCGGGCCCATGTGAATCTCATTCCGCTCAACGACACACCGGGATGGCCCACCACCGGATCCTCTCCGGTGAAGGTGCAGTCGTTCGCCGACTCACTCCGGAGTCTGGGCGTCAACGTCACGGTCCGCGCCAACCGAGGAACCGACATCGACGCGGCATGCGGGCAACTACGAGCGAATCACAACGGGCCGACGGTGACCGAGGTGCCGGCGCGAATCGAGCGGATCAACCGTTCATCCGCTCCGACCGACTGACCCGACCACACCACCGAGGATCGCACATCTCCGGCGATCCGGGCTCCGGCACCGATCACGCAATCGAGGAGTTCCACACCCGACTCGATCTGCGCGTCGTCGGCGACGATCGACGTTCCCCGCAGAGCGACTGCGTCGAGATTGGCCAAGAGGTAGTCGAGCGGCGTTCCACAATCACGGAAGTCCCCGGCGCTGCCCACCACCTCGAGCTCCCCGCTCGCCGCCGCGTCGCGCCACACCACTTCATAGAGACCCGTCGGTCGTTCCTCGAGTCGAGCCACGACCGACCACGGCAGGAGACTGGCGACGATCGGCGCGTTCGGTCCGAACTCGGCGATGCCGTGCACCAAGACGCGAGTCCGACCACCATCCCATCCGTCGAGGAGTGCCGACAGATCGGCCGTGGACCACGTATCTGCATTCACCACGAGCGCCGCCCGACCATCGATCCACCCGCGCATTCGGGCGATCCCGCCTGCGGTGCCGAGTGGTTCGTCTCGTTCGAGCGATTGCCTGACACGCGAACCCCACTCACGATCAAGGTGGCGCGAAAGGAGGTCGGCATGATGATGGAGGTTCACTCCGAGGTGTCCAGTGAGGGGCATGAGGCGATCGAGCGCATGATCGACGAGTGCTCGGTTGCCCACAGGGCACAGGGCCTTGGGCAGCAGCTCGGTGAGGGGGTGCAGCCGCCGACCCAAACCGGCAGCCAGAACGATCCCGACCAGATCGGATCGAAGTTCTTCGTCGCCCGGTGTGGCAGAGGGTTCCATCCCTGACAGACTCGCACTCCATGGAGACCCGTCGTTGGACGAACCCGACCCAACCCCAAACCCTTCAGATCGCCGTGTATCTGCTCTACATCAACGCCGTGTTCACCGCGTTGCTCGGGGGGATCATGAGTCCGATCGGACTCGTCCTGGTCGCCGGCCAGGCGGCGGCCGGGTTCGGCATCGCCAACGAGAAGCGTTGGGGTTACCGCTTGGGCGTCGCGGTCGCCACGATCGGACTTATTCCGTTCGTGATCGCCCTCGCCGCCGATGGGATCGGCACTGCGGTGAGTTTCAACTTCCTCCTTTCGCTGATCATGCCCCTCGCCCTCTTCGGCCTGCTGCTCCATCAGCAGAGTCGCGAGTATCAGCGAATCTGGTTCTCCTGAACGTCGATGGACTTCGCTCTCGCTGAGGTCGTGCGGGCGGTTGCGTCGGCGGTCTCCACTCGCGAGGCCCTCGTCCACGATGATCGACGACTGACCTACGCCGCATTCATGCGCCGCGTCGATCGACTGGCGGCAGCCCTCAACGCTCGCGGTTTCGGCCACCACACCGACCGCCGAGAGTTGGCGAACTGGCAGAGCGGACAGGACCACGTCGCGCTCTACCTCCACAACTGCCCCGAATACATCGAAGGCATGATCGGCGCCTACGCAGGACGACTCGCCCCGTTCAACGTCAACTATCGATACGTCGCCGAGGAACTTCGCTACCTCCTCGCCGACTCCCACACTCGGATCGTCATCTTCCATACCGCGTTCGCATCGACGCTCGACGAGGTTCGCCACGACCTCCCCGAACTCGAACTGCTTCTGCAGGTCGACGACGGTTCGGGCCTTCCGTTGTTGGACGGCGCCGAGTGGTACGAGGAGTTCCTCGATACCGCCCCATCACCCGTTCTCGAGACACCCTCACCCGATGACCTCTACATCCTCTACACGGGCGGGACGACGGGAATGCCCAAGGGTGTGCTCTGGCGACAGGGCGACATCTACCCGGCTGCGCTCGGCGGACGGAAGATCTCGACGGGCGCGGAGTACGACTCGATCGATTCGATCGTCGAGAACGCTCGCAACGGCGGCATGAAGGTGCTGCCTTCCGCACCGTTCATGCACGGCGCAGCCCATTGGATGGCCCTGAATGCGCTCGGGAACGGCAACACCATCGTTCTCCCCCGGCACGCGTCCACCTTCGAGCCGAGCGACTTCTGCTCGACGATCGAACGTGAGGGCGTCAACATCGCGCTCATCGTGGGCGATGCCTTCGGCCGGCCCCTCATCGACGAACTCGACCGCCACACCTACGACCTCTCCTCGCTCGGACTGCTGATCAGCGGCGGCGCCGCACTCTCGGCACCCGTGAAGACGGCACTCCTCGACCGATTGCCGTCGATGGCGATCATGGACGGACTCGGATCCTCCGAGACCGGACAGCAGGCGAGCCAGGTCACCGGATCGGGCGCTGCCATCACCACCGGGACGTTCAAGCCGGGAACGGGAATGGCCATCATCTCCGCGGAGTTCGACCGTCGACTCGACGCTGGCCACGAGGAGATCGGATGGCTCGCGCAGTTCGGAAGGGTTCCGTTGGGGTACCTCGGCGACGAGGCGAAGACCGAGCGAACATTTCCGACCATCGATGGCGTTCGCTACTCGGTTCCGGGCGACCGAGCCCGACTGACCGCC
>CAZMJK010000010.1:0-19940 GCA_964566555.1 uncultured Bifidobacterium sp.
GGCAATAGTGGGAATGCGCCGGGTCAGTCGGGGACCTCCAACGGCAACGCGAGAGGCAGGAACTAGCGCGCCCAGTCGCACCTCGCTTGTCGCTGGTTGGTTGGCCGGCTCGCTGTCGACATGGCACGATCCGTAGTCCGATCGAGGAGCGACATATGTACGAAGATCAGGATCTGGCCAAGCGCACTGAGGAATTGGTCGAGGAGAACCGTGACATCCTCGACGATCAGTTCGCCTTCCGTGGCAAGCAATACGACGCTGGGCTCGCCATGGTCCACTTCCCTGAAGGGTACGGCGGTCTCAATGGCAACCGCGGCCAGCAGGCGGTCATCGATGCCGTCCTTCGATCACACGGTGTGACCTACGAGGATCTGCGTATCAACCCGATCGGTATCGGCATGGGTGCCCCCACGGTGTTGGCCTATGGCAGCGAGGAACTCAAGCAGAAGCATCTGCGGAAGATCTTCACCGGTGAGGATGTGTGGTGTCAGCTCTTCTCGGAGCCGACCCACGGGTCAGACGTTGCCGGAATCCCAAGCCGCGCCATTCGCGATGGCGATGAATGGGTCGTCAATGGCCAGAAGGTGTGGACCACGCTCGCCCATACTTCGAACTACGGAATGCTCCTCACGCGCACGAACCCCGATGTGCCCAAGCACAAGGGCCTCAGCTATTTCGTGCTCGACATGCACGCTCCCGGTGTCGAGGTTCGTCCGCTCTATCAGATGACCGGCGAGGCCGAGTTCAACGAGGTCTTCCTCACCGATGTGCGAATCAGCGATTCGTTGCGACTCGGCGAGGAGGGTGATGGATGGCGTGTCGCCATCACCACGCTGATGAATGAACGCGTTGCGCTCGCCGGAGGTCCGGCTCCTCGAGGGTCGGGGCCGATCGGTGATCTGGTGAAGTTGTGGGCCGAACGCAAAGACGAGCTCGAACCGACATCGCGTGAGATCTGGCGCGACCGCGTGATGCGGCTCTGGGTCGATGCGGAGATCGTGCGGTTGACGAATGCGCGAGCGAAGGCATCGGCGGTGGGAGGGAATCCTGGACCGGAGGGGTCCGTCGGGAAATTGGCCTCGGCCGAGTTCTCGAAGAAGGTCTATTCGGCGATCGTCGACCTCGAAGGCGCGGCGGGAATGCTGCACGAACCGGGGTATCCGATGACCAGATCATCGGCAGCGATGGCCACTCGTTCCGGTCGGTTCCTGCGTTCGCGAGCAAACACGATCGAAGGCGGAACCTCCGAGATCATGCGCAACATCTTGGGCGAGCGAGTTCTCGGTCTGCCGGGAGATGTGCGCGTCGATACCGAAATTCCTTGGAGCGAGATCCCCAAGTGAGCGATCTCCTCGTTGTCGCGAACCCGGAACGACACGTCACGGAGGTGCGATTCAATCGGCCCGACCGATTGAATGCGATCTCATTCGAACTGGTCACGGCATTGCACGATGTCTTCGACGAAATCGCCGCCGATCCCGACTGCAAGGTGGTGATTCTTCGAGGGGAGGGCCGGGCGTTCTGCGCTGGTCTCGATCTCAAGAATTTCGGCACACCGCCGGCCCCCGGTCAACATTCCCATATGCCGGTTGGCGTCGATGCCCAGACCTTCATGTCCAATCTCACGGTACGGATGCGTGATCTTCCGCAGGTCATCATTGCTGCAGTGAATGGTCCAGCGTTCGGTGGCGGCCTTGCGCTGGCGTGTGCGGCCGACATCCGCGTTGCCGCGGAGTCGGCACGATTCTGCTCGGCCTTCATTCGTACCGGACTCTCGGGAACCGACATCGGGATCACCTACCTGCTCCCGCGTCTCATCGGGGTCGCCAATGCCTTCGATCTCATCCTCACGGGTCGCGATATCGATGCGGCTGAAGCCCTGCGCATGGGCCTCGTCTCCCGGGTGGTTCCCGATGATGGACTCGATGACCTTGCAATGGGCTATGCGCGCGGTATGGCGGGATACACCGCGAGTGGTCTACGGACCACGAAAGAGGTGCTGTGGCACAACGTCGAAGCGACCAACCTCACCTCGGCGATCGCGCTCGAGGCCAGGAACCAGAATCTTCTCAACTACGCCGCCGATGTGCGTGAATACATGGCGAACTACCGCAAAAAGACCACCGGCTAGGCGAAACGGGGCTCGACGGATCTAGCGGATCTTCCCCAGATGCACGACGTACCACTGCCCACGCCATGAGATCATCGACTCGATCGGAATCTGCACGTTCTTGCCGTCGACGGTGAAGTTCATCTGGGTCTTGTAGACGCGCCAATACGGCCCGAGGTTGTATTCCTCGCCCGGCTTCACCCACGTCGCTGTTGCGGGAACCGTGACACCGGTGAAGACGGCATTCTTCGCGTTGGGCCCGAGTAGCTTGTTCGCGGCGGTGACATCCTCGCGGAAACTCTTGATCAGCCGGCTGTTCCAATCGGCGGCGGGATTCGGGAGCTTCTTCGTCTGTTGATACGCCGTCACGGGGAAGAACGTGGAGATCGCACTGTCGGGCGTGTTGTTGATGATCGCATCGGCGAGCACTTGCATACGGGCGGTGAATTCGGGTCCGGTTCCGGTGGGCTTCTCGTCGGTCTGGGGGAGCGTTCCCGGGTCGACGGTTGTCGTCGTCGTGGGGGCGAGCGTGGTCGTCGATTCCGTCGTCGTGCTGGAGGGAGCGGTGGACGACGAGGAGCCCGAACCGCATGCTGCGAGAGCGATCGTCGCCGTCACGAACAACGCAGCGAACCAAGCGTTCCGACGAGGTCTCAACGGAACGCCTTCACGAGGAGGTAGGTGCCGAAGATGACCTCGATGGCGATACCGATCGTTCGTTGATGGCGATCGATCCACCTGCGCAGTCGTGCCAGCGGCGGAGTGGCAAGACGGGGGAACCCGACGGCGAACCCGTAGATGGCGAGGATGGGCGCAGTGGTGATCAGGAACGCGAGGACGACCGCGAACACCTTGTCATCGGTGGAGATGTGCGCAGTGCTGATCAATCGCATCGCTGGGAGGTACAGGAGGATGGTGGAGAAGTTCGTCACCATGATCGCGAGACCGAGCAGGAACGCCGACAGCAGCCCGGGATCGTGGGTGTCCTTGATTTCGTCGTCGACCTGGCTGACGTTTTCACGGGTCAGCGCTCGCAGGACCGTCCCGAGCGCGAGGAGCAGCAACAGCGTTCCGGCGGTGCCGTCGACAGCCTTGGTGATCGTGTCCGGGGCCGACGACGTCGATGCCGAGTGCGAGAGCAGCAATCCGATGGCCGTGAGCCCGACGAAGACGAGGAGTACTCCGGCAAGGAATGCGGTGGCGCGTCCGGCCGCTCGCTTTCCGGAGAGAATGACCAACTCGAGAGCGAGCACCGTCGGGCTTACCGCGGCACCGAGCGAAAGTGGAATCAATCTCGAGAGGAGTTCGCCCATCGCGGTGACGCTAGCCCGTGATGTTTCGGAGGGCGGGTTGGGCCCGCCAACGCCATCGAGAGATCCCGAGGCACACCATCATGAGCACCGCGGTCCCGGCGAAGATCACGCCACGACCGAAGGCGTCGTACACCGCGGCACCGATGAGCGCGGACGCTGCTGCGATCGCCAGTCCGGTGGCGCCGAGGAGTCCCTGTCCGGCTCCGAGTTGATCGGGTGGGCTCGCAACGGCGACGGCGACCTGATTCGCCGGCATCGTGTAGGCGTCGGCCACGGCGTGGATGCCCGAGACCGCGATGAGGAGCCAGAGGGGGAGGAATCCATAGAGGCAGGTGGCGGCAGCGGCGATCGTGATGCTGATCGTGACCACCCGAATCGGTCCGCGGCGCTGGGCGAGGGCGCCACCTTTCGGCGCAAAGATGATCATCGGGATCGTGAACAGGCTGAGGGTCAATCCGATCAACCAGGTGTCGGCGCCTTCGTCGCGAAGGAGAATCGACCAGAGCGCTTCGAACATTCCGATCGTGAGGTAGAAGGCGATTGCGGCGAACAGTGCTGACTGCATGGCTGGGAGCCGCACGAGGGATGTTCGTTCCCCGGTCGAAGGTTCGGCGGCGGCCGCATCATCGGCGGTGGTGATTCGTCCGATCAGGAAGATGGCGGCGAAGAACGCCACGGAAAGAGCGATGAACGGTGCGCGGAGACCGAACACCTGGGCCAGCACCGCGGCGAGCGCAGGGCCCAAGACGAACCCGGCAACATCGAATGCGGTTTGCCGTCCAAGGTTGGCCCCGACTCGTTGAGGATCTCTGGCGATGATGACTCGCCGAATCGCCGGACCGACCATTCCGGATCCGAGTCCAAGGAGGAGTCGTGCGGCGACCCACTGCCAGAGCGAGGTGGCGAACACCATCCAGAGCATGCCGAGTGACGCACTGGCGATTCCGGCGCGCATCATCAGGATCGCGTAACCCCGATCGGAGAATCGAGCGAGGAAGAGTTGACTGAGGACGCCGGTGAAGAGGCCGGCGAAGGCGATGAGTCCGACTTGTCCGTCGGTGAAGCCGTACTTGTCTCGAATGTCGGCCAGCAACGTGAAGACGCTCCCGTAGCCCAACGACATGAGAGCGGTGAGGAGGAAGAGCAGGATCATCGCCCGTGTGAGCGGATGCGATAGTTCTTCCGGTTCCGCTGTGGTTGGCGAATCTGGCGGCATGCTGCCGTCGTTCATGGTGGCCCCCTGACCGCTCCAACCTAGTCGTGACGGTTTCCCGAAGGAGTTTCGGGCCAGTGCTGCGACACTGAGGAGGTGTCGATCGAAGACATCGTTCCGTTCCTCTATGCGTTGGCGATCGGACTCCTCATCGGTTTCGAGCGGGAACGTAGCCATCCGCCGGGAACGAAGCGGATCGGTGGATCGAGGACCTTCGCGCTCGTGGCACTTTCGGGCTCACTCGCGGCATTCCTCGGTCCGTGGGTGGTGGTGTCCGGACTCCTTGCCCTCTCACTCTTCCTGGTCGCCGGATACCGACGGGTGAGCCTGCTGGACCCGGGGACGACGACGGAAGTTGCGCTTTTCGCGACCTTCCTGTTGGGGACCCTCACCCAGAGTGAACCGGAGGTCGCGATTGCGCTTGCAATCATCGTCACGGTGCTTCTCGCGTCGAAATCTCGGATTCACGGTTTGGCTCGAAGAGTCATCACTGACGTGGAGTTCGACGACGCTCTGAAATTCGCGGTGATCGCTTTCGTGGTCTTCCCGTTGCTCCCCGACAAGGAGATGGGTCCGTACGCAGCGATCAATCCGCACGAGATCTGGCTCTTCGTCGTTGCGTTCTCGGCGTTCTCCTGGTGTGGCTACCTTGCGACGCGGATTTTCGGTCCCCACCGCGGAACATTGATCACGGGTCTCGGTGGCGGTTTCATCTCGGCGAGTGCAACCACAGCAACCATGGGGCGCCGAGCGCGGGAGGAACACGATGGCGATGCTGTCGCAGGAGCGCTCCTCGCAAGTGTCGCGACCTTCATCCAACTCGAGGCAGTGCTGCTCGTCGCGTCGCCCGAGATCGGCGCAGTTCTGTGGCCGCCATGCGTGATCGGCGCCAGTGTGCTCGTCCTGTTGGGTCTCTTCGACTGGCGCAGACATCGCCGTCGTTCGATCGCCGCTGAGCCATCCGAGGCGCGTGTGGAACTCGGTGAAGTGGACGGGCGTGGGGAGACCCCGGTGGGCGAGCGGCGATCGCCCCTTCCCTCGCGTCGACCGTTTTCTCTCCGTTCCGCACTCACGTTCGCCGCCGTGCTCACCGGCGCACTCTTCCTCGGCCGATGGGCGGCCTCTGCGTTCGGGAGCAGCGGCGTGTACCTCTCCGCCGGCGCTGCAGGTCTTGCTGACGCGCATGCCGGAGCTCTTGCAAGTGCGGAACTGTTCACGTCTGGCGCTGTGACCCTCGCCGCGTCAATCGTTGCGGTTGCCCTCTCGATGGCGACGAACGCGGTGGTGAAGATCGTGCTCGGATTCGCTACCGGGGGGCGTTCGTTCGGGATCCGCCTCGGCTTCGGGATCGCACCGGCAGTGCTTCTTTTTGTCCTCGCCTGCGGACTCACCGCGATGCTGAGAAGTGGTTGACGGTGCACGGGTAGGCTCGTGCCATTCGTTTGGAGGTGCGTCTGTGGAATCGCGATCGCAGCCGTTGATGGTCGACATCTGGTCCGACGTCGTGTGTCCATGGTGCGCGATTGGAAAAGCGAATCTCGACGCTGCACTTGCCGGATTCGAGCACGCCGATGAAGTCGAAATCGTCTGGCACAGTTACGAACTCGATCCGAATGCTCCAGCAGTGCGATCTGGGGACTACATCGGAATGCTGAGCAAGAAGTACGGGGTGGCATTCGATCAGGCTCAGGCGATGATCGATCGCATGACCGCGACCGGTGCCGAATGCGGGGTTGAGTTCCGGTTCGATCGTGTACAGCCGGGGAATACCTTCGACGCTCATCGAATGATCCATCTCGGTGGCCTCCGAGGAATCCAGACCGAAGTGAAAGAACGCTTCTTGCGCGGCTATCTCGCTGAAGGTGAAGCGATCGGGTTACCTGAAGTGGTCGAGAGACTCGCGATCGACTCGGGACTCGACCCCGATGAGGTGGCCGCCGTCCTGCGTACCGATGCATTCGCCGACGAGGTCAGGATCGACGAAGCGACGGCGGCGTCGATGCAAGTGACGGGAGTCCCGTTCTTCGTCATCGACCGTCGACTCGCAGTCGCCGGTGCTCAACCATCGCACGTGCTCCTTCAGGTTCTCGAACGAGCTTGGGCTGAGCGCGAACTCGCCCTCGACACTGTGGCCGAGGGCGAGGTATGCGGTCCGGAAGGTTGTGACTGACCGAGGGGTCAGTCACCCGAGGGGGTTGACCGCCCTCATCAGGCGGGACGAGTCTCTGGGAGACGAACCAGAGGGATCGTGCGGTTGCACTTCTTCTGGTAATCGCGGTACCACGCGCGGTCCTCACAGAGGGGTTCCCAAATGCGGTCGTGCTCGGGTCCGCCATCGAGTATCTCCGGTACAGACCAGTACTCGCCGCGCTGGACCTTCACGTAGATCTCCGGATTGGCGTCTCGGTCTCGCAGGTTGAGGAACCATGCGGGGTGCTTCTCGTGACCCGCGAAGGAGGCGACGACGACTCGAACGCCGTCGGGGTCGCGCCAGAAGGGGAGCGCGATCTTGTGCTCGTTGCCGGACTTGCGCCCGATCGTGCGCAACATCACGTGGTGCATCCCGGCCTGTACCCACACTTCGTCGATGTCCATGGTCTCCATGGCTTCGACGTGGCTCTTGGTGAGTCCGATGATTTCTTCGTGCGTGGGCGTCTCCCACAGCATTTCGACGTGTTGGTCGGTCGGCACGGTTCTCTCCTCGAAGATCCTGCTGAATAGGTGGGCGTGATTCTGTCAGATTCACCTCTAGAGCATCATCTCGCCGCCGTTGACATCGAGTTCCGCCCCGGTGATCACATTGGCGAGATCGGAGGCGAGGAATGCCACGGCATTGGCGCAGTCCGCATCGTCGGGAATGATGCCGAGGGGGATGTCTTTGGTGATCTCTCCGATGACGGCGTCACGGTCCTGGCCGGTACTGACGGCGTAGTTGACATAGCTCTCGACGGGAGGACCCCACATCCATCCCATGAACGTCGTATTCACCCTGATGCGGTGGGGACCGAGTTCCTTGGCGAGCATTCGGGCTGCGACCGTCAGTGCACCCTTCGAGGTCGCATAGCCGGACTGCGTGGCCAGCGGCTTCTTCTGGATCATGGAATTCACGAAGACGATCGAGCCACCACCGTTGCTCTTCATGTGTGGCACGACTTGCTGTGTGAGTTGCAACGTGCCGAAGACGGTGACATCGAAGGACTTTCGCCACGAATCGAAATCGGCATCCTCGAACATGGTGAACGGCGGTGGAACGTAGGCGCTGTTGACGAGGCAATCGATACGACCGAATTCCGCGATCGTGGCGTCGACCATTCGTTGGGTCTGGGCCGAATCGGAAATGTCGGTGGGGCAGATCAGAGCGCGGCGGTCGGGCCATTGCTTGGCGATCTCGGCGGCCACTTCCTCAAGTTTCGATTCGGTCCGTGCGACCAGGACGACGTCGGACCCCTCGCGGGCAAAGGCATAGGCCAATTCCTGTCCGAGACCAGGCCCGATACCCGAGATGATCGACACCTTGTTTTCCAGAATCATGATTTCCCCTTGAACCGGTTCGCTTCGAGAAGATTGCTAGCACGACATGAGCCACTGCGGTGTCGTCGACGGGGCCAGCATGGCCCCATGTAGGGTCGACAGGGCTCGGCGACGTTCTGGGGAGTCGGAATCGTGACACGCACATTGGTGATCGGTGGAACAGGTCCGACCGGCATTCATCTGGTGCGCGGCCTCGTCGAACGCGGGCATGACGTCGTCATTCTCCATCGAGGGACACACGAGAGACCTGAGACGCCGCTCGAGATCGAACATCTCCATGCCGATCCCTACGACATGGACTCACTGAGGGCTGCCCTCGGGGCGCGCACGTGGGAGTGCACGGTGGTGATGTACGGCCGGCTCCGACGGATCGCCGAGGAGATGGTTGATCGAACCGATCGGTTCGTCTCGGTTGGTGGCGTGCCCGCCATCCGCGGATGGATGAACCCGTGGCTCTTTACGCCGGATGGCCTTCCGGTTCCGGTGAACGAGCAGTCCCCGGTCGTGGCCGAGGCGCAGGAGGACGAGAAGGGCTTCCGCGTGGCGCGAACCGAGGAGTACGTGTTCTCGAGTCATCCGACAGCGGCTCACTTCCGGTACCCGTACGCCTACGGTCCGTTGCAGGTGGTGCCACGGGAGTGGAGCATCGTCCGTCGAATTCTCGATGGCCGAAAGCAGATCATCGTGGCCGACGACGGCCTCACATTGCACCATCACGGCTATACCGAGAACCTCGCGCATGCAGTGCTGTTGGGCGTCGACCGACCGGATGATGCAGCCGGACTCGTGTTCAACTGCGGCGATGACGAGGTGCTCACCATCCGACAGGTCATCGAGATCATTGCCGCCGAACTCGGAGTGGATCTGGAGATCGTCTCGATGCCGTTCGATGTGGCCGTGCCCGCGCGACCGCTGCTCGCACAGCCGTCACCTACCCATCGCGTCCTCGACACTTCGTTGTTGAGGACACGGTTGGGCTATCGCGATGTTGTTCCTGCGCGTGAAGCGGTGGCCCGAACTGCGCGTTGGTTGGTCGAGAACCCGATCGCCCCCGGAGCCCCGGAGGAGGTCGTTCTCACCGACCCGTTCGACTACGACGCCGAGGATCGGTTGCTGGCTGCATGGCAGGGAGCGCTGGCGTCGATGCCGGCGGTGTCGTTCGACGTCGTTCCCGGTGTGGGGCTTGCCTACAGCGGACCCGGAGGCCGGCCTCGTTCGCGTCCGATCTTCGAGAACTGAGAGCGACACGAGGCAGTCGGCGCCCGCTAGGGTCCGGCCCCATGACCTATCGAGTGGTGGTGTGGGGGACAGGAAACGTCGGACGACCTGCGATCCGAGCGATCGCGTCGCATCGCGACCTTGAACTTGTCGGGGTCGTGGTATCGAATCTGGAGAAGGTGGGCAAGGATGCTGGCGAACTCGCGGGTATCGCTCCTCTCGGCGTGACGGCGACCGATGACACCGAAGTTGCCTTCGCCGGCGATGTCGATTGCGTGGTCTACGCCGCAACCGCCGACACGCGGCCGATGGAGGCCTATCTCGATCTCGAACGCCTTCTGCGTTCGGGGCGCAATGTGGTCTCCACCGCCTTCTATCCCTTGCTCCATCCCGCCAGTGCTCCGCCCGAGCTCATGGGAATGCTCACTCCAGCGATGGAAGCGGGCAACTCCTCGGTGTTCGTCTCCGGAATCGATCCGGGCTGGGCACTCGACATCCTTCCCGGCCTCGTCAGTGGTGTGGGCGCGGGGATCACGGAGATTCGAATCCAAGAGATCTTCAACTACGCCTTGTACGACGCTCCCCATGTCGTGCGCAACGTGATCGGTCTGGGTGGTTCGATGGATTCGATGCCCCAGATGCTCGAAGACGTTTCGCTCCTCACCGTCTGGGCACCCATGGTGCGGGTGTTGGCCGACATCCTCGGTGTCGAGGTCGACGAGATCAGAACGAATGTCGAACGTCGTCCTCTCGAGCGAACTATCGAGGTTGAGGGCATGGGTGTCTTCGAGGAGGGAACGCTGGGCGCGTTCCGGTTCGAAGTCACCGGAATCGTTGGTGGCGGACCGTTGTTGGTCGTCGAACACGTCACGCGGATCGATGACGATTGCGCTCCCGACTGGCAACAACCGACGATGCCCGGCGGTGAACATCGGGTCGGGATCAGCGGGCATCCCCATCTTGAGATCAACATCCATGGGAACGAGCCCGGAGAACCGGGCGCGGCGGGTGGCGGCAACGCCAGTGCTGCGAATCGTTGCGTCAACGCGATCCCGGCGGTGTGTGCTGCCGCTGCGGGAGCGTTGAGTCCGGTGGATCTCCCGCCGATCACGGGTGCGGCGCAGCTACGACTCGGTTGAGAGGTCGCGGCGAGCGATTCGCCGCATCATGGGGATCCACGAGTCGAACGGCGCGACCTCGAGTCCGATGACCTTCCCCCGGTCGTCCCACCGTCGGAGCTGCAGCGCCTCGATGCTTCCGGCACGACCAAGGAATTCGGTGGATTCGTTCTCGGTGTAGGGACCGCCTTGGAGTTCGAGGCTTCGCTGTGAGCCCCTCGAGAGCCCCGCTCGGTAGATGTCGTCGGTGGCGCTCAAATGGCGTTTCGCATCGACGTGGAGCGCGATCGGAATCGTCACACTGTCGGGGAAGAAATCGGCGAGGAAGGTGGAGCCGGTGAGTTCGTGGTGGAGATCAGCGGCTTGATTGGGAGCGTTTCGCTTGGCGAGTTCGAAGAGATGCCCGATGTCGTGGAGCAGCGCAGCGATGCAAAGTGACTCGGAGGCACCATCGAGCGCGGCCAGCGACGCACACTGTCGGGCGTGCGCGGTCTGTGAGACCTCTTCGTCGTAGGCCTCATCGCCCCATGTGCGGTAGAGGTCGACGATCTCATCGATGGAGCGCGTCATCAGATCATCCGTCCCTCAAAGTCGCCGATGAGGGAAACGCGCGGTCCTTCGCTGGACGAGAATTCGAGTGCTTTCTGCGCGTAGTAGGCATCGCGAAGGTTCCCCTCCCGCAGTGCGTTGTACGTGGGGTAGAGCGCTCGCCGTGGCGACTGGGAGTGATTGGGTCCACTGCGGTGTGGCGTGCGTGAATGGAACCAGAGCGCCTGACCGGCCCAGATGGGCGCTGTGCTCCATTCCAATTGATCGACGATGTCCGATCGGATGCACCCTCGGTCGTCGGTGGGAAGGAGTTCGTGATGCATCGACGACACGACCTCGAGACAACCGTTGGATTCACGAGCGTCGTCGATGGCCAGCATGCACGACACGTGAGTGTCCACGAACCGATAGGCGGGAGCGTCCTGATGGGGGGCGTAGCCGGCACCTCCGGCCGCCTTGTAGTTGATCTTCTCCTTGTAGAGCACCGCTGGTTCCTCAAGCAGGAGCGAGGCGGTCTCCGCGAGTTCGCCCTGGGTGAGCAGAGAGCGCAAACCGTCGTGAAAGGGGATGAAGTTCTCGGTTCGGCAGAGCCTCGGCCCGTTGGTGGTTTCCTCCCGATAGTGGAGCCACGGTCCCTCGTCGGGCCATGCCATGACGGCACCGATCCAGTCTCGAAGTTCGGCGACCGTCTGCGGGTTCAGGGGTTCGGTGAGAACCCAACCGAAACGGCGAAAGTGTTCGACGGCATCCGGTCCGGGTTCGATGGTGTCGAAGGTCGGAGTGTCCACGCTCCGATCGTAGATCGGTGTCCTACGCTCCGGAGATGGGCGATCGTCAACCCAACATCCTGTTCATCACCTTGGATGAATTTCGTGCCGGGTGCCTCTCGGCGGCCGGACATCCCGTGGTACGAACTCCTGCTCTCGACGAGTTGTGTCGCGACGGGGTTCGTTTCTCGAGGCACTTCGGTCAGGCCTCACCGTGCGCGCCGGGTCGGGCTGCGCTCTACACCGGTACGTATCAGATGAACAACCGAGTCGTCATGAACGGCTCGCCGTTGGACGATCGATTCGACAACATCGCCAGAGCGGCCCGCAGGTGTGGATACGACCCGGTGCTATTCGGTTACACCGATCAAGCCGTCGACCCTCGAACGGTGGCGGAGGACGACCCCCGACTACTCACCTACGAGGGCGTGCTACCCGGGTTTCGTTGCGAGCTCGATCTGACCCGCGGTCGCGAGCCGTGGGTGGAGTGGGTTCGATCACGAGGCTTCGAGATCCCCGATGATCCGGAGGAGGGTCTGGCCACCGAGTCCACTCGACCCGCGAAGGTGGGAATCAGTGCGTTCCTCACGGAGCGTTTTCTCGACTGGTTGCCGACCCAGGACGCGCCGTGGTTCGCGCATCTCAGTCACCTTCGACCGCATCCACCATTCGCTGCGGCCGGAGAGTGGGCGAATGCCGTCGACCGTTCGGCTGTCGACCTTCCAACCCCACGCGGATCGCAGATCCATCCGCTTCACGAGTTCCTCCTCTCGATTCCGTACTTCGCGGCACCGGAGGACGTGGAGGAACAGCGCGAGATGCGGGCGCAGTACTACGGGATGATCGGAGATGTCGACCAGCAATTGGGGCGGGTGTGGGAGGCGTTGCGTCGCAGTGGTCAGTGGGAGAACACCGTCGTTATCGTGACCTCAGATCATGGGGAACAACTCGGGGACCACGGGATGGTGCAGAAGATGGGATGGTTCGAGGAGAGTTTCCACATCCCACTGATCGTTCGTGACCCTCGTCGTCCGCATTCGGCGGGAGCGGTGGTAGAGGAATTCTCCGAGGCCGTCGATGTGTTTCCCACGCTGTGCGAGTTGTTGGGTCTTCCCATTCCACGCCAATGCGACGGACGATCCTTGCGGCCATTTCTCGATGGCGAGCACCCAGCGAATTGGCGCGATGCCGTGTATTGGGAATTCGACTGGAGGTTCTTCACCCCCGGTCGATCCGGGGACTCCTGGCCCCATGATCGCCGCAGCGTGCTCCATCAACTGACCGTGCGCCGAAGTGCCGACGTTGCCTATGTGCAGTTCGCAGATGGCGAAGCGCTCACCTACGACCTCGCGCTCGATCCAACGTGGCGAACCATGCTCGATGACCCCGAACGTTCGTGGGCTGAGGCACGCGCTCTACTGGCGTGGCGAGCGCAACATGCCGATCGGACACTCACGGGCGTCTTCCTCCCATGACCCGGAGGCGCCACCCGGTCTGTCGCTCTATGGTCACTTCATGATGCGCTTCAACCACATGGAACTGACGTTTGCTCCCGGAACGCTCACCGAGGAGTTTCGTGCGAAGGTCCGCGCGTTCTACGGCGACCTTTTCGGCTGGGAGTGTCGGGACACTGAGATTCTCGGTCAGAACGGTCTTCTGATGATGCTCGATGAGCGCGCGACACAATTCATCCTGTTGGCCGAGAGCCCCAAACCGATGTCCTCGCCGGGTTACGACCATCTCGGACTGCTCCAAGACACCCGCGAGGAAGTTGATGCGCTCTGCGCTCGCATCTCGGCGATGCAGGAAACGGAACCCGATATCAAACTCAAGGTGTACGAGGACCTCGTGAATCCGGCGAGCACGGTTCACGCGTTCTACGTGAAGCATCTCCTGCCGATCTGGTTCGATGTGCAATGCATCGATTACACGACTCCGCCAGAGCGCAATTGGCGCTACAGCTGAGAGATCAGTCGAGGTAACTCACGTCGGTGAGTTCCTCCGACATGGTCCAGAGTGTCGCTGCGGTTGCGGCGTCGCGCGCTCGACGAGTGGGTGTTTCGAGTCGTGGGCTGCCCCACATCATGAATCGGGGTCCGTAGAACGCTCCGCCGAGCACACTCGGGTCGGTGGCCGCTCGAACGAAAGGGAGCGCTCCCTTCGCCGCCGACTGCGTGTAGAGCCGACCGAGGGGCCCTACGAGTTTGTTGAGGACTCCACTTCCCTCGACCCCCAGATCGGTATGGCTCGCTCCCGGATGTGCAGCGACGGCGATCGTCGAGGCTCCGATGCGTTGCAGTCGTCGTTGCAGTTCGAAGGTGAAGAGCAGATTGGCGAGCTTGCTCTGGAAATAGGCCGGCCAGCGTGAGTAGCGGCGGCGTTCGAACATCGGGTCGTCGGTGCGAAGGTTCCCGGGACGATGGCCGAAACTCGAGTGGTTGACGATGCGGGACTGCGGCGTTGCCAGGAGCAAGGGAAGCACGAGGCCCGTGAGTGCGAAATGACCGAGATGATTCACGCCGAACTGCGTTTCGAATCCGTCGACGGTCCGCGACTCGTCGAGCGCCATCAGGCCCGCGTTGTTGCCCAGGATGTCGAGGCGATCGACCGTGGTGGACAGTTGCTCGGCACACCGTCGTACCGAGGCGAGATCGCCCAGATCGAGGGTCATCGTCTCTACTGTCCCCGAGGGAGATCCAGAGCGGATCTTGTTGGTGGCATCATCGGCTTTCGATGGGTTCCGACACGCCATGATCACTCGAGCGCCGGCGTTGGCGAAGTCCGATGCGATGTGGAAGCCGAGTCCGGAGTTGGATCCGGTCACGACGGCGACCTTGCCCGTCAGGTCGGGGATATCGGCCGTTGTCCAGGCCATGGGGTCTCCTGTCGACGGGCTCGCAACGAGCGGTCAGTGGTTGAGGAACTCTTGGAGGATACGGGCGAGTTCGACGGGTTGGTCGCCTTGGATGCTGTGGCCGGCATCCTCCACGTGGATGACCTGAGCGTCGGGTCTCCGGCGCAGGAGTTCGGCTTCATCGGCATCGTCGACGACCGATTGCGGGAGCATCCCGCGAGCGAGGAGGAGCGGCATCGAACTCGCTTCGATGACGTCCCAGAGACCGGAGAAGTCCGGGTGGTCGCCACCCGATTCCACCATGCGTCGGTATCTCCAGACCCATGTCCCATCGTCGAGTTGCATCGCGTTGTGCAGGATGCCCCGGCGAAGTGAGGATTCGGTGCGTGTCGGATTGAATTCGATGGTGCGGGCCAGGAGTTCGTCGAAATTCGGGAACGTCTCCGGGCCGTTGATGAAGTTGGCGATCTGCTGAGCCTTGGGTCCGTCGACGCCGGGGGTGACATCGACGAGAGCAAGTCGACGCACGAGTTCCGGTGAATGCGATACGAGCGCAACCGAGGTCATGCCGCCGAGTGACATGCCGACGACGAGCTGTGCTTCCGGGGCGAGCTCGCGAATCACAACCGCGATGTCGCGCGAGTTGTCGATCACGTTCAGGCTGCCGTTCTTCCCACCATCTGAATGACCGTGACCGGGGAGGTCGATGGCCAGCAGGGGCCGATCGAGTGCGAGCGCAACGGTGTCCCATGTATGGGCGTTCTGCGCGCCTCCGTGAAGGAGCACCAGTTCCGGTGGGGCGGTGCCCCAGCGCAACACGCTGAGCGAACGATCGGTGTCGACCTCAACGAAGACCCGTTCGACGACGGGAGGGCCGTGCCAGGACAACCCCGCTTCGGAGGCGTTGTCTTGGAAGTAGGAGAACTCGTCGTAGGGGACTCGAGCGGTCTCGGTCATCTCACTTCCTTATGCCGGTCGACGACGTGCCGACGCACGAAGTGATGGGGGATCGATGGACTTGTCCTCTTCGACGACGTCCTCGCCGGGGGCGACGATCGCGTCGATGGCATCGAGGAGATCGATGTCGAGTCGTAGTTCAGCGCAGATCAGAAGATCCTCGAGTTGTTCCATCGTCCGAGGGCCGATGATCACCGAGGTCACGAGGGGATGTTCGAGGGCCCACGCGGTTGCGAGGTGGGCGAGCGGAAGTCCAGCCTCGTCGGCGAGCGACTGGAGTGCGACCGTGGCGTTGAGCCGAGCGCGGTTCTGCGGCGAGTCGAGTTCTTGGCCCCATCGCTTGCCCATGACCGCAAGACGCGAGGACTCGGGGACATCGCCGATCTCACGGTAGCGGCCCGAGAGCCAACTCCCTCCGAGGGGGCTGTAGGTGATCACGCCGAGTCCGTAGCGGGCGCAGGTGGGAAGAACATGGCGCTCGATCCGTCGTTTCAAGATCGAATAGGACGCCTGCTCGCAACGGAACTTGACGAACCCCATCTTCTCGGCCGTCCACTGGGCTTCGACCATCCGCTCTGTGGGCCACGCGGAGTGTCCGGCGTAGATGATCTTCCCGGCCGATGTGAGATCCGTGAGTCCTCCCATCGAGTCTTCGAGCGCGACGCTTTCGTCGAAACGATGCAACTGGAAGAGGTCGATTCGGTCGGTGTCGAGCCGTCGAAGACTTCCCTCGATCGCTTGGGCCATCCAGCGACGTGAATTGCCCTTCTGGTTCCGGCCCGGTCCCATCGGGTGGTACATCTTCGTGGCGAGCACGATTTCGTCGCGTCGGTCGGTGATCGCCTTCCCAACGATCTCTTCACTCTCTCCACCGGAGTAGGCATCAGCGGTATCGATGAAGTTGATGCCTGCATCAATGGCCCTGTTGATGATGCGGACGCATTCCTGATGGTCGGTGTTCCCCATCTGTCCGAACATCATGGCACCGAGGCAGTAGCGGCTGACCGAGACGCCGGTGGTCCCCAGATTCGTGTACTTCATCGTTCCCCCTGATTCAGAGTGCCAGCACCGAGTGAGTGCTCAGGTGTTCCATGCTTGCCGAACCGCACCGTTCGGGTCGTTCGAAATCGAAACCTTCGCGTCCAAGATCGCAGTCGAGCGTTCGGTGGGGGTGTACTCAGACCATTGAGCTTCCCCGAGCGTCGGAACACCGTTGCGAGCGAAGTCGGTCCACGACCGTTGCATGAGTGCTGCCAGCGACTTCGCCTGCTCCGGATTCGAGACGAATGAATCCCAACCGTCGACGTCGATGGTTGTGAACGGGAACGGGATATCGATGCCATGAGCTGCTCCCATCTCGGGCGACGCCGCTTCCCAATCGAATCGGTACATCCAGGTGGGCGCGTGGGCGGCAAACGCTTCGGCGAGGCGAAGCGCTGGAAGCCACATCGCGAGGTCGGTGTTCGCCCGGCGCCAGATCTCCGGGGGGTCGACGGCGCCGGTTGATCGATACGCCGCGATCAACTCCTCGGGGTCGCCACCGGCAGCAGTGAGGCGAGTCCGCAATCCATCCTCTGTGAGGGACGCGGCTCCGGGATCGAACATCTTGAACAGGTCCATCTCATCTCGGGTCGTTCCGATGATGACCGGAACCGGATGGACTCCACCGATCGCGGATTCGAGCCATGTGCAGGGGAGGACCGATCCGTCGACGACCGGATGGAACGGCATCGTGCCCACCGTGGCGAAGAGTTCCAATGCTGCTTGCGCCTGCGCGTCGAGGATGGCTGGTCCTTCGAGGGCGCGCAGCGCGTCGACGTCGATACGGTCGAGTCCGGCGCACCGAGCGAAGGTTTCGGCGACGATCTGAGCCTTGGCCTGATCGAGGAGGAGATCAGTTGCGCCACTTTGGACGATCGCTCGGTGGAAGAGCCCGCGCGCCGAGGGCATCGACAAGAGGGAGAGGACACTTCCCCCTCCGGCAGATTCGCCGAAGATCGTGACGTTGTCGGGAGCGCCTCCGAACGACGCGATGTTGTCGCGCACCCATTCGAGTGCGGCAACCTGATCGAGCAGACCAACGTTCGCAGTGCACGACGGGTCGTCGATCGACAGAAAGCCGAGTGCGCCGAGCCGATAGTTGATCGTCACGACGACGGTGTTGGTTGCAGCGGCGAGGCGGCTCCCGTCGTAGACCGAGAGCGTGCCGCCGCCGAGCGAGAACGCCCCTCCGTGGATCCAGACCATGACGGGGTGGGTGCCGTCGAGGGAGGGAGTCCAGACGTTGAGGTTGAGACAGTCGTCGGCCTGGTCGGCGCTGCCCATGCCGGGGACGAGTCCGTCGAGAGGGCCACCACTGGGCTGCCATGGGGCGGCGCCGAAAGCGGTCGCGTCGCGGGCATCGCTCCACGGCGGAACCGGTGCCGGGGGCCGCCAACGCAGGTCACCGACGGGAGGGAGGGCGTAGGGGATGCCGAGGAACGCGGTGGACCCAGGGGCGACGCGACCGACGAGCGGTCCGCAGGGAGCCGAAAGAGTGGTCATCGACAAAGGCACTCACATCCAATGACAGTGTGCCGGGGTTCTCCATCTAACGTGGGGCCCGACGTCGACCGGGGGGTTGAGCGATGGCGATCGAAGCAGACAGTTCCGTGACGCTCGGCGCGGCCGATGTTCCCGAAGGGCTCGAGCTCTCCAAGGGAGGCGCAGACGTCTGGTCGCCTTCGATCACGCCACCGATCGGTGTGGACCTCAGTGACGAACAGAAGTTGGCCTGCGCGTTTCGGATCCTGGCTCGCGAAGGCTTCTCGGAGAACATCGCCGGTCACATCACCTGGGCCGACGAGGACAATTCCTCCATGATGGTGAATCCGTGGGGACTCTGGTGGGAGGAGGTCTCCGCATCCGATATCTGTCGTGTCGATCCCGATGGGCGTGTCATCGACGGCCAATGGGATGTCACTCCAGCGGTGCAGATCCACACCGAATTGCATCGTCGTCGTCCTGAAGCGCGAGTCGTGGTGCACAATCATCCGTATTACGTCGTGCTGCTCGCCGCTCTGGGCCTGGTGCCGGAATTTCTCCACCAGCAGTCCTCGATGTACGACGGCGAACTCGGCTTTGTGAGTGAGTATTCGGGTGAGATCGATTCACCCGAACTCGGAGCCGATCTCGCCGAGCGGATCGGCGATGCGTCTGTGGTGATTCTCGCCAATCACGGAGCAATCGTCACTGCGGCGACGATCGAGGAGGCGACCTATAAGTCGGCAACCCTCGATCGACAGTGCAAGTTGATGTACGACGTTCTTGTCGCGAATCGGCCCGCTACCACCGTGCCGTCATTCGTTCGACCAGCGATGAAGGCATCGCTTCTGGAGCGCGGTACCGAGGTGTACTGGGCTGGAGCAGTTCGCCGGCTTGTTCGTGAAGAACCCGATGTACTGGAGTGAATGATGTCAATCAGTCTCGATGATCTTGCGTCCAACATGAGTTTCACGACGGGCGGGAAGTCGGTGACAGGCGCGGTCACGTTCCTGCCCGAACCGGAGCGCCGACGGCGCGACTACCTCATCATCTCCGCCGATGATCACATCGTCGAGCCACCCCACACGTTCGAGGGCCGTCTTCCCGCAGCGTTGGCAGACCGTGCTCCCAGGATCATCGAGAAGGACGATGGATCGGAAACGTGGGTGTATGACGGCATGGAGTTCCCCAACGTGGGGTTCAACGCTGTCGTGGGCCGACCCGTGTCGGAGTACTCGTTCGAGCCGGCACGGTTCGACGAGATGCGGCGCGGAGCGTGGGACATCGACGCGCGCATCGCCGACATGGACCTCAATGGTGTGTACGCCTCAGTCAACTTCCCGTCCTTCCTCCCAGGGTTCTGTGGTCAACGTCTGCAGACAACCACGACCGACACCGAACTCGCTCTAGCCACGACGCGGGCGTGGAACGATTGGCACATCGAGGAATGGGCCGGTTCGCACCCGAACCGGATCATCCCTTGTCAGATCCCGTGGTTGCTCGATCCCGTTCTGGGGGCCGAAGAGATCCGACGCAACGCGGAGCGCGGGTTCAAGGCGGTGTCGTTCACCGAGGCTCCCCACATGCTCGGACTTCCCTCACTCCACACGGGGTATTGGGATCCGATGATGCAGGCATGTGCCGAAACCGGAACCGTGGTGAACCTGCACATCGGGTCCTCGGGGACATCACCTGCGACTGCGCCCGATGCACCGCCCGACACCGTCGGTGTGTTGTTCTTCGGCTACGCGATGTTCGCGGCCGTCGACTGGTTGTACTCGATGCTT
>CAZMJK010000011.1:0-19473 GCA_964566555.1 uncultured Bifidobacterium sp.
TGCACTTCATCGAACGCGAGAGGGTGACCGAACCGGATGCCGAGATAGGTCACGTAGCCGAGGAGTCCGCCGAGTGACAGCAACACACCCGCGTCGGCGGGACGTACTCGACGCCACATCACGCGCGGACGCCACGGGCTCGCGCCCTTCTCGATGACCTGTCGACGCCACAACGCGACCGCCACGAGACCGATGATGAGCGCGATACCAACCGGGCGCGTTGCAGTCGCCACCGCACCGAGCAACCCCGCCAGAATCGGATGATCGCGCTCGAGAAGGAGAAATGCTCCGACGGCCGCGAAAATGAAGAGCGCATCGCCGTACACCGCGCCGAACAAGTAGAACGCATACGGATAGACCAACAACGTGATCACGCCGATGCGGGCGACGCGACTCGTGGCATGGGTGCGGAACCACGAGAAGGTGGCCAGGACCGCGCCGAGACCGCACGCGATGGTGACGATCGATCCGAGCAACTTCACCGACACCGTCGTGACCGAATGCAATCCCCAGAGGATTCCCGGATACGCAGGGAAGAAGGCCACCGCGGACTGTTGTTGGGGACCGGCGAACCAATACCCCGAGGTGGCGATCTGCGCGTACCAATTCCCGTCGAAACGGAACCAACCACCGAACTGTCCCGATCCGGGGTACGGAGTGGGGTCGACACCGCCATAGGTCGCGAACGGTCCGCGCGCACCGAACCACACCGCAATGAAAAGGGCGACGAACACCACGGCCCACGCGGCGAGCGCGTCGATCCATGGAGCACGTCCGAGCACGCTCGAATCGCCGGTGTCGTCCGCAGCCTCGGTGCTCGAAGTGGGGGCGGAGGTCACGCTCAGACGCTACCTGCGGGGCATCGCACCCTCAGGGAGACCGGTAACGTGTCCCCTCACGCCTCTGTGGCCAAGTTGGTTAAGGCAGCGGACTTTTAATCCGACGATCGTGGGTTCGACCCCCACCGGAGGCACCAACCGGAACGAGGAAGCGCCCGCCGAATGGCGGGCGCATCGCTTCACGAACCGATGGCGTCGCCCTCGGCGAACGCGACGTCCTCATCAGGCTGCCGGCGGGGTACCCGGCTTGGCCGCTTCCAACAGCGCGTTCCACTGCTCCTCGGTGATCTCACCGCTGGTGCGGTAGATGACCTTGCCCTGTGCATTCGTTACGAGGAAGTAGGGGAAGCCGCTCACGCCGAGTGCGGTACCGGCTTGATTGGCCTTGTCGTCGACGATGGTAGGCACACTCCACTTCTCGCGACGCAACCAATCGGCGGCGGGGAAGTTGCCCCGAGCCGAATCGTTCGAGGTCGCAACCGTGACGAGCTCGACATCGGCGGGCATCCCCGACGCATTGAGCCACTTCTGCACACGAGGAACCTCAGCTTGGCAATGCGGACACCAGTGGGCGACCACCATGATGATGTGCGGCTTGCCATCAGGGGCGATGCTCAACTGCTTGCCATCGAACTGCTGGCCGGTGACCGTCGGGATCGTCTGTCCGATCGCCGGATCAGTACCCGAGTCGGGCTTGGGGGTGAGCGCCGTTCCCGACACGGCGACCTGACCGAAGTCGAGGTTGCCGTTGGGTACGACGGTGCCGCCACTGGGCGACGCGCCGCCACCCGAGGTGCCACTTCCGCGACCGACAGCGATGGCGAAGACACCCACGACGACGACGACGGCAACGATGCCGATCCAGATCCACGCGGTTGAACGACTCTTCCCGGCGTTGGATGCCGCTCGCACGCGCTGCGATGCCGACTTCTTTGCTCCTGGACGATTACTCACGCTGAAACCTCAACTTCTTCGGTGATGTCATTTTCGGATTCGGACGGATCACTCGCCAGCAACAACGCGATCATGAACACCGCTGCGGAGAGGGCCATGAACGGGAGTGTGACGAAATCGAACTCGTTCACGAATTTCGTCGTGCACGGTGCATCGACGGTGCAGAACGAGGTGCCCGATGTGGGCGGGAACCATTGGATCCACGAGTGGTACACCGAGATGACCACACTGAGACAGAGCACAGGGATCGCGTAGACCTTGATCGCGGCGTCGCGACGCCACGCGGCGATGCCGAGAATGACCGACCACGGATACAAGCAGATGCGCTGGTACCAGCAGAGTTCACAGGGGACGTACCCCTGCACCTTGGAGTAGTAGAGCGAACCGAGCGTGGTCACTGCGGCCACCACCCACGCCAACGGGAGGGCGATTCGGCCGATCTGCGCCCGGAGTTCGCCGAACGCGTCGGGGTTGCCGAACCGTCGCACCAGTCCGCCGATGACGATGGCGAGGGCTCCGACCCAGCAGGCCATCGCCAGGACGGCGAAGAAGAACGAGAAGGACTGGACATTCATGCCGGATCATCCTCGCAGACTCCGAACCCCGGTCCAACGCGAGCGGTGATTTGGAGCCGAACCGGGCCGCATCCGGCCTCACACGTGGTGGCCCGGACCCGACCGACGGTCAGGTTCCGGGGATCACGTCGATGACCCGGGGGAACGGATCGAATCTCCGCAGGGCGCCGGCCACCCGAACCGCGGCGACCTCCATGATCTGCCGCTCGACCGGTGCGGAGGGATGCAGTTCGACGTGGAGATCGGTGCCGCGACGAACCACGACCGCCGATGCCAGCGCCGGATCGAGACCATGCGCTTCGAGCACCCCGGCGAAGGCCCCTTCGGCGACGTCGCTGTGCCGGGGTGAGGGCTGGCGGCCGACGTGTTCCACCACCGAGGCGACCTCAGCATCGTCGACCACCACGGCACTCGCCCAGGTCTCCAGCGAGCACTGTACGGATGGTCCCGCGACGACCAATGGGATGTGACGACGAAGGGCACACCGTGCGCCATCCTCCGCGGCATCACCGACGTTCTCGAGGCCATCGGGAGCCTGCACCATCAGTGCCACCATCACATCGCCGTCGTCGAGTGGACAGTGATTCGCCGTCATCGACCGACACGGGAATGCCGGTTCATCAGCGCCATGACAGCGAACGACCTCATGGCCGGCGGCAACGAGACCGAGCGCGGCCTCGCACGATGCCCCCGTCTGTTCCTCAAGAACCAACACCTTCATGCTGCGTCACCTCGCTGTCGCATTCTCGGGGCCTCCGCGCGGCGACCCCGACTCACTGCGGCCACCACGATGCCTGCGGCAACCACTCCACCGTCAGGGCGGTGCGTCATCCGACGACGGGACCTAAGTCCCCTTCGATTCGGACCGACTCCCCTACGGCGACAACAACGCGCACGACACCCTTGTCACTGTCCAGCGCGCTCCCCCCGGCGCCGGCGATCACTGTGAGGAGAGCAATGGCAAGGGATCAAGACCGAACCGTTCTGAACGTGTTCGGGACACTGACCGCGGTGACGGCATTTCTGATCGCGGCGATCGCCGTCATCGCCGTCGCCAACAGCGACGGTTCATCATCGTCCTCATCGAGCGGTCCGGTCGCCGTGAGTCTGTCGGAGTACAAGGTCACGCCGGGAACGATCAACGTTCCCGTTGGCGGTTCGCTCACCGTGACCAACGCGGGAACGATGCCCCACAACCTCGCGATCACCGGCGGATCGACCACTCCCGATATCGCTCCCGGAAAGAGTGCGACGCTCAACCTTTCCGGCCTGAAGGAAGGGACCTACGAGGTCACGTGCACGATCCCCGGCCATGCCGCGGCGGGCATGAAAGGCACTCTCGTGATCGGCGGAGCGGGCAGTGGCGCAAGCTCCTCGGCGTCGAGCGCGACCGCCGGGCACGGCACCAACGGAACCGTGGACTACCAGGCGATGGATGACGCGATGATCGCTGGCGCTGCTGCGTACCTCGCCGCCTTCACGCAATTCGGAACCGGCGTGCCGACGAAGGGACGGGGCAACGTCCTGCTCGAACCAGTGGCCGGCCCCGATGGCTACAAGCAGATCGACCTCGAGGCCTCCGTCATCGACTGGGAGGTCGAACCCGGCAAGGTGGTGAAGGCGTGGTCCTACAACGGTCAGGTCCCGGGCCCGTCGATCAAGGTCCAGCCCAACGACAAGTTGCGGATCACCCTGAAGAACAGCACTCCGATGGGGCAGGACATCCATTGGCACGGAATCTCCACGCCCTTCGGCCAAGACGGCGTGGCGCCGATTACGCAACCACTGGTCGAACCCGGTGCGTCCTACACCTACGAGTTCACTGCTCCGCCCTATCACGAGATGGGCATGTACCACCCGCATAACGGTGGCGCGATCTCAGTCGTCAACGGAATGTACGGACAGTTCCAGGTCGGCGAGGTGCCCCTCCCGGCGGGCAAGACCGTCTCCGGCATCAAACTCCCCGATCGATTCAATGTCACGAAACAGATGCCGATGGTGTTGAACGATGCTGGAACGATCGGACTGACGCTCAACGGCAAAGCGTTCCCCGCCACCGACCCGATCGTCGCTCCTGTCGGCGAGACGCTGCAGGTGACCTACCACAACGAAGGCCTGAGTTGTCATCCGATGCACCTCCATCGAGTGAAACAACTCGTCGTCGAGAAGGACGACTGGCCGCTCGATTCGCCGTATTTCGTGGACACGCTGACGATCTGTCCCGGCGAGCGCTACACGGTTCTGATCACCCCGACGGCCGATGAAGTCGGCATCTGGGCCTATCACTGCCACCTCCTCACCCACGCCGAGACGGAGAAGGGTCTCGCCTACATGGTCACGGCACTCGTGGTGCCACCGGTGCCACCGGCGGGCAAGAGCGCGACCTGAACCGAGCGTTCGATCGATGGGAGCCGGTGGAGGACCCCACCGGCTCTCGTCGCGTCCGGGCTCAAGCCGGATCGAGACCGTAGGCTCAGCCCATGACCTCCTCCGGTTCCACCGTCATCGCTGCCGTCGATTTCTCCGATCATGGCGAGAAGATCCTGCGTGAGGCACTCCTGTTGGCGCGGGCCGCCGGATCGTCACTTCACGTCCTCCACGTCGCCGCCGGCGAACCGGTCCTCGCCGGGTACGACAAGGAGGACATCAGTTCCTTCACACGATCGGCGCGGGCCGGTCAACTCACCGACGAACATCGACGCGTCCGCGAACTCGCCGAGGCACTCACCGACAGCACGGGTGTCGACGTTCACCCACTCGTCGTCATGGGTCCGGCATCGGAAACGCTGCTGACGGCGATCGAGGAACTGCACGCGTCGCACATCGTCCTCGGCACCCACGGGCACGGAGGGATGCATCACCTGATGTTCGGCAGTGTCGCCCAGGAACTCGTTCGTCGAAGCCCCGTACCGGTGCTTCTCGTACCCGTCGTCAAGCGCTGAGTCGCGAAGGAGATCACCGTGGGAAAGATCGTTGTCGGGGTCGATGGTTCGTCAGGGTCTCGCGAGGCACTCCGTTGGGCCTTCGCCGAAGCCCAACTGCGGAACGCCACCCTCGAAGCTGCCCACCTTCGGGGCGATGTCGGCTCCCGAGGACTTCCAGACCGAAGCTCGATCGACCCTCATCGCCATCCTCGCCGATGAGGGGATCACCGCGGCTGCGCCCATCCCCGTCACGACCCTCGTGGCCGAAGGGAATCCGGCGAGAGCACTTCTCGACGCCGCCGAAGACGCCGAACTCCTCGTGGTCGGCTCCCGGGGCCACGGTGGGTTCACCGGTGTGCTCGTCGGATCGATCAGTCAGCAATGCGTCCA
Source organism: uncultured Bifidobacterium sp. (assembly GCA_964566555.1). GTDB lineage: Bacteria > Actinomycetota > Acidimicrobiia > Acidimicrobiales > Acidimicrobilacustridaceae > Acidimicrobilacustris. The sequence continues at coordinate 5,683 of CAZMJK010000011.1, forward strand.
TCATTCGAAGTGTCCGGTCGTCGTCGTTCACCCTTCCTGATCGAGTCGCGTTCAAATGGAAACTGCACTGCACGGTCTCACGAACGCGGAAGTCGCGGAACGAATCGCCGACGGTCGCACCAACGATGTTCCCGATCCGACCAGCCGAACCATCGGTCAGATCGTCAAAGCGAACGTCTTCACACCGTTCAATCTCCTGCTCGGCATCCTCTTCATCATCATCCTCGCTATTCGCGAGTACCGAGACGGCCTCTTCGGACTCGTCCTCGTCGCCAATGCGCTCATCGGCATTGTGCAGGAGATCCGTTCGAAACGATCGCTCGACGCACTCGCTGTTCTCAACGCGCCCCATTCCACGGTGCGTCGCGATGGGGTCGACGTCACGATCGACTCGAAAGATGTGGTCCTCGATGACGTCATCGTGCTCACTCTCGGTGATCAGATCGTCGTCGACGGCGAGGTGATCGAAAGCACCAACCTCGAGATCGACGAATCGCTGCTCACTGGCGAAGCCGATCCCGTGGACAAGGGTGTCGGCAACAGCGTGATGTCGGGAAGCTTCGTCGTCGCCGGGAGCGGCACGATGCGAGCGACCGCCGTCGGAGCGGACTCGTACGCATTCCGGCTCTCGAACGAGGCCCGTCGCTTCTCACTGGTGAAGAGCGAACTGCGAACAGGGATCAACCGGATCATCACCATCGTCGGCTGGATGATGATCCCGATCTCCATCATCCTGATCACGTCGCAACTCTCGAGTCATGAAGGTTTCGTCGAGGCGGTTCAAGGTTCGGTGGCCGGTCTCGTTGCCATGGTCCCGGAAGGACTCGTGCTGCTCACGAGCATCGCCTTCGCGTTGGGCGCCACCCGACTGGCGAGCAAGAAGGTCCTCACCCAGGAACTCGCGGCGATCGAGGGCCTCGCCCGAGTGGACACCATCTGCCTCGACAAGACCGGTACCCTCACCGAGGGTTCGCTCTCGCTCTCGACGGTCGAACATCTCGGCACGACTCCGGACCCGGTCGATGCCGTGTCCGTACTCGCCGCCATCGGCGCCTCGGACGATCATCCGAACCCGAGCCTCGCCGCCATCGTCGCCGAGTACCCCACGGGCCCCGGGTGGACGCTGACCGATTCGATCGCATTCTCGTCGGCCCGCAAGTGGAGTGCCGCCCAGTTCGCCGACCACGGTTCGTGGTACCTCGGTGCACCCGACATCCTCTTGGATCGAGCGCCCACAGGAGCGACGCTCGACGCATCGCGTGAACGCCTGCAGCATTATTCGAGCAAGGGCCAACGCGTGCTGCTACTCGCCGCGTCACCCGCCGGACTCGAGGGCGAGACACTTCCGCAAGAACTCATACCTACTGCACTCGTCGTGCTCGACGAACAACTTCGCGATGCGGCTCCGGCCACCATCGGCTACTTCGGCGAGCAGGGCGTGGCCGTCAAGGTCATCTCGGGCGACAGCCCCGTCACCGTTGGCGCCGTCGCAGCTCGCTGCGGCGTTCCCGGAGCCGATGACCCCGTCGATGCCCGCACGCTTCCCGAGGATCAGGACGAACTCGCCGACATCCTCGAAACCCATTCCGTTTTCGGGCGCGTGACACCACAGCAGAAACGAGCGATGGTGCACGCCCTCCAATCGCGCGGCCATACCGTGGCCATGACGGGCGATGGCGTCAATGACACGCTCGCACTGAAGGACGCCGACGTCGGGGTCGCCATGGGTTCGGGTTCCGCGGCGGCACGCGCCGTGGCTCGCTTCGTGCTCCTCGCCAACGACTTCGCCGTGTTCCCCTCCGTCGTCAGTGAAGGTCGTCGCGTCATCGCCAACGTCGAACGTGTCGCCAACCTCTTCCTCACCAAGACCTTCTACGCCGTCGTTCTCGCAATTGCTGTTGGTCTCGGTCGATTCCCGTTCCCGTTCCTGCCACGCCACTTCACGATCATCTCCTCGCTCACGATCGGCGTTCCCGGTTTCTTCCTCGCGCTGTCGCAGAACAATCGGCGAGCGGTCACCGGTTTCCTCCGACGAGTCCTCAAGTTCGCCATTCCCGCCGGCGTCATCGCGGCAACGGCCACGCTCACCGCCTATCTCATCGAGAGGAACGCCGACGTGCCGCTCGAGCAGGCCCGTTCCGTCGCCGTCATCACCCTGTTCACCATTGCAATCTGGGTGCTGGTCATCCTCTGTCGACCGATGTTGTGGTGGAAGGTCCTCTTGGTGATCGCCATGGTCATCGGTTTCGTCGGCGTTCTGGCCATCCCGGGGCTGCGCGACTACTTCGATCTTCCACTCCCCGATGCCCGCGACATCGCCAGCGCCGTCGGTATCGGGGCCATTGGTGCTGCCATCATCGAAATCGGATGGCGACTGACCGACTGGTCGCTGCCACAGCCGACCAGCACCGACTGATCCACACCGACTCAATCGGTGGCGCGTCGCTGACGTTCGTTGAGTCGAGCGGCATACACCGCTGCTTCGGTGCGGCGTTGCATCCCCATCTTGGAAAGCAGGTTGGAGACGTAGTTCTTGACCGTCTTCTCGGCGAGGTACATGCGATCGGCGATCTCGCGGTTCGTCATGCCTTCGGCGAGAAGATCGAGGATCTTGCGCTCCTGATCGGTGAGTCCCTCGAGTTTCTCGTCGGCGACGGTGCCGGAACGAAGTCGCTCGAGCACCCGCGCGGTCACGCCCGGGTCGAGCAAGGACTGACCGGCAGCCACCTGACGGATGGCATCGATCAAGTCGTCGGCCCGCACCTGCTTCAACACGTACCCCGACGCGCCAGCCATGATCGAGTCGAACAGCGCTTCGTCGTCGGCGTACGAGGTCAACATCAAACACTGCACCGTGGGCATGCGGCTGCGGATCTCGCGGCACACCTCGACACCGTTGCCGTCCGGGAGTCGCACGTCGAGCACTGCAACATCGGGATTGGCCGCCGGCAATCTTCGTAGTGCGTCCTCGGCGGTACCCGCCTCGCCCACCACTTCGATATCGCCGGCCGATTCGAGAAGATCCCGCAGTCCGCGTCGCACGATCTCGTGATCGTCGAGAAGAAACACCTTGATGGCCACGGTCACAGTCTGCCCGACCTCCACCGGCGCCACCGACCGCCCACTCACTCCGCCGGTACGATCCTCGCCATGCCTGATGCGGGTGCCGAACTCGAACTGGAATCGAAGGAACTCCAGGATCTCCTCGACGCCATCGTCTCCATCGGCAGTGAACTCAGTCTCCCGGTGGTCCTTCGCCGCATCGTCGAAACGGCCAGTGACCTCGTGGGCGCCAACTTCGGAGCGCTCGGTGTGCTCGATGAATCGGGCCAGCACCTCTCCGAATTCCTCTATGCCGGGATCGACGCCGAGATCGCCGCTGCGATCGGAGACCTGCCATCAGGCAAGGGCATCCTCGGCACACTGATCGTCGATCCTCGACCGATCCGACTCGCCGACCTCTCCGCCCATCCCGACAGTTTCGGATTCCCGCCGAATCATCCGCCGATGGGTTCGTTCCTCGGCGTGCCGATCCGGGTTCGCGGTCAGGTGTTCGGCAACCTCTATCTCTGCGGAAAGAACACCGATGGCGAATTCACCGCCGCCGACGAACAGCTCGTGATCGGACTGGCCACCGCCGCCGGTGTCGCCATCGAGAACGCTCGACTGCACACTCGTGTTGGAGAGTTACGAGTCGTGGAGGATCGGGAACGCATCGCTCGCGATCTTCACGACACCGTCATTCAACGCATGTTCGCCATCGGGCTGAGTCTTCAGGGCCTCGCCGCCACGACCGCCGATCCGCGCAGTTCCGAACGTCTACAGCAGATGATCGAGGATCTCGATGACACCGTGCGAAGCATTCGCACCACCATTTTCGAACTCCAACGACCACGAATCCCCGGTCGGAGTCTGCGACAGGAGATCCTCGATCTCGTCGAAGAGATCGAAGGTCACGCTGCCATCGACATCGCCATCCGCTTCGACGGTCCAATCGATCTCGGCGTGCCCGATGCCCTCGCCGACCATCTCATCGCCGTAGTGCGCGAATCGGTGACCAACGCCGTCCGCCATTCCGAATGTTCGCGGATCAGCCTCGACATCTCGGTCAACGACGTGCTCGAAGCGCGAATCGGGGACAACGGAGTGGGATTCGACGCCACTGCACCGCGCGGTCATGGCATCACCAACTTGGAAGGTCGCGCCCGCGAACTCGGTGGGCAGTGCACGATCAGCCGTGGCGAACCGACCGGCACTGTCCTCGTATGGAAGGTCCCGATCTGAGCGACCGGGTGGCGAATCGGCTCAGCGGCCGGTGTGCCCGAATCCGCCTTCGCCTCGTTCCGACGCGCCGAGATGATCGAAATCCTCGACCGGTACGAGCACGACGTGCTCCACTCGTTGGACGACGAACTGAGCGATGCGCTCACCGCGCTTGATCTCGAACGGCGCTGCGGGATCGGTGTTGATGAGCAACACCTTCAACTCGCCTCGATAGCCACTGTCGATCAGACCGGGCGTGTTGAGACAGGTCACGCCGTGTTTGAGGGCGAGTCCACTGCGGGGCTGTATGAATCCGGCATGGCCCTCGGGAAGCGCCACGGCCAACCCCGTGGGGACGAGCGCACGACCACCAGCGGGGAGCAGGACCACGTCCTCACGAGCCACGAGATCGAGCCCAGCATCACCCACGCGCGCGTACGCGGGCAGATCGAGATCGGGGTCGAGTCGAAGTACAGGAACCTCAAGCACGTGGTGATCGTAGGTCGGTGCGTAGGATCCGGACATGCTCGCTTGGATCGATCTCGAAATGACCGGCCTCGACCCGTCGAAGAACGTGATCGTCGAGATCGCCACGCTCCTCACCGATGACGATCTCAACATCATCGCCGAGGGCCCCGACCTCGTGATCCACCAACCGCCCGAAGCGCTCGCCGTCATGGACGAGTTCGTCGTCAACATGCATACGCGCAGCGGCCTGCTCCCCGAGATCGAGGCATCGACGATCACGGTGCAGCAGGCGGTCGATGCGACGATGGCCTTCCTGCGGGAGCACATCGCCGAGGCCCAGACGGTGCCCTTGTGTGGAAATTCGATCGGGACTGACCGCCGGTTCCTCGCCACCTACATGCCGGAGATCGAGGAATTCCTCCACTACCGCTCGGTCGATGTCTCGACACTCAAGGAACTGATCAAGCGATGGAATCCGACACTGCTCAAGGGGGCACCCCGAAAGGCCGAGGGTCATCGCGCGCTCGACGACATCAGAGAGAGTGTCCTCGAGCTCCGCTACTACCGGGATTCCTTCTGCCTCCTCGAAGGTGGGTCACCGACCGACGCGCCTGCGACCGACGCCGCCAGCGCTTCTCCGCCCTCCTGAAGGCCGGTTCGGCTCCGGGCGGTAGTGTCGGATCGTCATGGGGGAATCACACGACCACAGCGGGCATGCCCACGGTGCCGAGGCGCCGCGAGTGCTGCGACAGGAACAGGAAGACGCGTCCACGGAGATCACCGAGGTGGCACGCGGCATCCTTCGCCTGCAACTCCCGACCGACTTCACCGGTCTCGGTCACGTGAACACCTACGCCATCGAGGATTCTCGTGGCGTCACCTTGGTCGACCCCGGCCTACCCAGCGACGAGTCGTGGGCGGCACTGCAGGACCGTCTTCGCGACGCCAACATCCCGTTGTCGCGAGTGCACACCGTCTACATCACCCACTCCCACCCTGATCATTTCGGTGGCGCCCATCGCCTGGTGGAGTCGAGTCATGCCGATGTGCTCACCTCGACGATGTTCCGCAAGTGGACCGATCTCCTCGATCTCGATGAACGTCCGCTCGAACCGCTCGATCCGGCCGATGCCAGCGAAGCCGGCACCATCCTCGACGCCATCGGCAACACCGATGAGGCTGAAATGGAAGAGGCGTTCCCCGGTTTCAAGGCCTTCCGCGATCGCGTTCGTGCCGCCATCGCCGACGGACGAATCGAAGAGGTGTCGTGGATGAAGGCGCCACGACCCACGATCGTGGTCGACGACTCCCAGCGGGTGCGCATGGGTGATCGCGATTGGATCGCCGTGTTCACGCCGGGACACACCCACGATCACCTGTGCATGTGGAACCCCGAGGACGGCGTGCTGCTCTCGGGCGATCACGTGCTCCCCACGATCACACCCCATATCGCCGGTTTCATGGGCGGAGATCCGCTCTCGAACTACCTGCTCAACCTCGACAAGGTGGCCGGCCTCGAGGGTGTCACCACGGTGCTCCCCGCTCACGGTCATCCGTTCGCCGATCTGGCCGGCCGATGCGACGCCATCAAGGATCATCACGCCGCTCGTCTGCAACTGCTCGTCGACGCCGCACCCGAAGCGGGCTGGGCGCCCATCACGAAATGGTCGGAGTACCTGTTCTCGCCCCGCAGTCGCGGCCCAATGGCCGATAGCGAAACCTACGCCCACCTCGAGAACCTTCGCCTCGCTGGCCGAGCCGAACGTCGACCCGCCGCCGAGGGCTTCGACTACCGCGTCGAACATTGAGCGCGATGACCGCGAGGATCTCGGCAGGACAACTCCTTCGTACGCGGTCGGTCGCGCCCTTCCTCACCGCGTCGCTCGTCGCGCAGATCGCGACGATGATCCAGATCACTGCATTGGGCAAACAGCTCTACGACATGACCGGTCGCGACCTCGATCTGGGTCTGCTCGGTCTGGCCGAATTCGCACCGGCGTTTCTGCTCATGACTGTGACGGGCTCCTTCGCCGACCGATTCGATCGCCGTCACATCGCATCGATCGGACTTCTGGTTGAACTCATTTCAACCGGTCTTCTGGCGTGGTACGTCGCCACCAGCCCGACTGCGACGTTGCCCATCTTCCTCATCGTCATCGTGTTCGGCGTGGGTCGAGCGTTCGTCAGCCCTGCGACACGTTCGATGCCCGCCGATATCGCTCCCGACGGCGGCCTCCCCCGACTCATCGCGTTCCATGTCGGATGCTGGCAGGCCAGCGCCATCCTCGGCCCCGTCCTCGCCGGCTTCCTGTTCGTCGTCTCACCGACGTGGCCGTTCATCGCCTGCATGATCCTGACCGGAGTCGGTGCGGTGCTCATCCAGTTCGCTCGACCGCGCGCCGATCGGGTGACGCCCCACGCATCGCTCCTCGGCGAAGACGAAGCCTCCGTCATCGAACTGGGCGACGAACTCCGACCCGCCGAACTCCTCGATGTGCTCGGCGAACAGAACGCCGAACACATCGCCCATGCCGACTCGGCACCGATAGCTGCGACGACAGCACCACCGACGAAGCGACGCACGTTCCACGAGGCCTTCGAAGGGTTCCGCGTCATTCGCCGCAACCCCGCGCTCCTCGGCGCGATCTCGCTCGACCTGTTCGCCGTGCTGTTCGGCGGTGCCGTGGCGTTGCTCCCGGCGATCGCCGAGAACCGACTGGGCGTGGACGCCGTCGGCTTGGGGTGGTTGCGGGCCGCCGGCGGTATCGGCGCCGCCATCGTCACCATCGCACTCAGCATCAAACCGATTCAGCGTCGAACCGGACCGATCATGTTCATCGCCGTCGCCTTCTTCGGCCTGTTCACGATCACTCTCGGACTCACCACCAGCTTCACGATCGCCTTTCTCAGCGTGATGCTGTTGAGTGCCGCCGATTCGGTGAGTGTGTTCATTCGCAGCACCCTGGTACCGCTCGTGACTCCGTCCTCGGCGCGCGGTCGCGTCATGGCCGTCGAAGGTGTCTTCATCGGGGCCTCCAACGAGTTGGGCGCGTTCGAATCCGGTGTCGCCGGTCAGTTGCTCGGCACGGGGCGAGCAGTGGTGCTCGGCGGTGTCGCCACGATCGGCGTCGTCATCGGTTGGATCATGTTGTTCCCGGTGTTGTGGCGGTACGACAGATTCCCGGAACGCCCGCCGGACTGAGCCCGAGCCCGTCGTTGGCGCGGGTCAGTTCAGATCGAGGTCCAGACGCCTCGAGCACCTTTGCCTTCGACCTTGCCCTCATCGGCGAGCTTGCGCAGATGGGCATGCACCGACCGTTTGGCCATCGGGATCAGCACAGGGTCGAGGGGAACGTAGGCCGCTTCCACCAGTTGCGCGATACGAGCGCTCCCCATTTCCATGAGAAGTCCGTGAAGTTGCGCTTCGCGTTCGAGGCGATGATCGGTGTACCAATCGATGACCGCATCGGGGTCGATGATGAGATGGCCGTGCGCCGGAGCGATGGCCGTCGGGCGCAGCGCCTTCACCTTGGCCAAGGATTCGAGGTAGGCACCCATATCGCCGTCGGGCGGAGTGATGACCACCGTCGAGCCCTGCATGATGTGGTCGCCCGAGAACAGCAACCGCTCCTTTTCGAGGAAGTAGCACAGGTGGTTGCTGGCATGACCCGGGGTGTGCACGGCCGTCATCGTGAATGCATCGGTGACGAGACGATCCCCGTCGCGCAGACGACGATCGGTGCGGAGTCCACCGCGATTGCTCCACGCCATGACCTCGGCCCCCGTCGCCTCCTTCAGTGCCGGGACGCCGGGCGAATGATCGGGATGGGTGTGGGTGCACATGATCCAGCGAACTCGCCCACCGGTGGCCTCGAGGATCGCGTTCGTGTGGGTCGCATCCTCGGGACCGGGGTCGATCACGAGCACGTCATCGACGCCGATGAGATAGGTGTTGGTTCCCGCTCCGGTCATATGGCTCGGATTGGCCGCGGTGATTCGACGAACGAGCGGTGAGATCGTCTGCGCAACGTCATGGACGAGCGGTGGTTCGGTGGTGAAGGTGTCAGTCATCGACAGGACCGAGTTCGATCGGGGCGCGCACCGTCGTGGTGCGAGGTGTGACATCGCCGACCCATTCGACGTCGACGATCTCTTGGCGACTGCGACCGGCGAACGACGCGCCCCTCGTCCAGCGCCGCACCAATCGCGAGCCCACGAACCGCCGCACCGGTGGAATGAGCAGAAGCAGACCGAACGCGTCGGTGACGAAACCGGGAACGATGCAGAGTGCGCCCGCACCCATCAACAGCGCGCCGTCGAGCATCTCGCGTCCGGGGATCTCGCCACGGGCCACTGCGGCCTGGGTGCGCCGCATCACACCGATGCCCTCGCGCTTGACGAGGTAGGCGCCCACGGCACTCACCAGGATCAGGAGCGCGATGGTGGGAAGGATGCCGATGGCGTCGGCCACCGTGACGATGACAGCCAACTCCACCAGCGGCACCACCACGAACACGATGAACAACGCGAAGAACACGTGATCAGCGTATCGGTGCCATGGCGAGGATCACTTTCGCCGACGGGCCGAGGACCATCGCGTTCGTTCGCAAAAATGCCCCAGCGCCGGGCCGGACGTACCGGACCCGACGCTGGGTATGCAGCGATCGTTGGTCCCCCCGAACCAACGTCGCAGGCCGTTCAGACCGCGTGCTGAGTGAGCAGGGCCTTTCGTTCGAGTTCGTTGAGGCCACCCCAGATGCCGTGCGGCTCACGGATCGACAGTGCATAGTCGAGGCATTCGACGCGTACCGCACATTCGGTACAGATCTCCTTGGCCCGGTTCTCCCGCTTGAGCTTGTCCTCTTTGCGTTCGAACTGTGAGGGCGGAAAGAACACCACGGCCTGTGGTCCCCGGCATTCCGCCTTCATCTGCCAATCGTCGTCGATCCGCTGCACACTCATGGAAGTGTCGCCCCCTTGCTCCGAGTGGGGAACGTACAACGGTGCCCGCGCCCTTCGCAAGAAAAATTGCGACGAATGTCACATCCCGGTGAATGGGAGGGGAACGGGGTCAGTCGGGGTCCTGAACCGCATCTGACACCGCCGTCGACGACCCGAAAGATCCCTTGTCCCCCTTGGCATCGGAGCGAGGGGAACGGTCCCGGTAGTCCCGGGCGGCACCGACCTCCGGCTCGACCTCGAGCACGAGTCCATCGATGCTCACGACCCGAACCCGGTCGAGTTCCTCGATCGGGGTGGAACGGTTGGTCGAGGCCCGCCACAGGGCATCACGGATCTGGACGACACCGTCGGGATTGATCCCGGTCACCGCCCGGCCCATCTCCCCGATCATCCATTCGCGACCGATCGTGGGCGTGGAGAAACGGGTCCGCACCATTGACGGCATTCCGGCGAGGAAGGTCAACACGATGCCGACGATGGCGACGAGAAGGGTGATCCAAGACAACGACATGCCGTCGAACACGGTGAAGGAGAACACGACGAACAACACGATGCCGATCCCCGTCCACACTCTCGGTACGCCGGTCTGCACATCGATGGCGAAGGCGAACATCGAGATGGCCAGCAACACCAACGCCCACCAGTTCGTGGGCAGCACCCACATGCCGTACCCCGAGAGGATGAACGCCCCGGCACCGACGACGCCGGCCACACCCACCCCGGCGGTGAAGAGTTCGAAGATGATCAGTGCGAGACCGACGGTGATCAGGAGATAGGCCACTGCGGGGCTGGCCACGGTGTGCATGAGGTTCGACACCAACGACAACTGTCCGAAGCGCACCTGCGTCAACGGTTCGCGACGCGTCTCGCCGTTGTCGGCCACCACTTCACGAGTGGCGATACCCGGCAGATTCACGAGGAAATCGCCGATGGTTGGGGCATCGACGGTGGTGATGCCGAGATCGGCAGCTTCCTGCGCGTTCACCGTCTTGTCGGTGATCGGTGTCAATCGCTTCATGTCGAGTCCGCTCATCACCGGTTCACCGGCGTTGCCGAGTCTCGATCCCGGAGCGACGCCCACCTGATCGGCAGCGCCGACGAGTTGCGCAGCAGCACCGGTGAGTTGCGAACCGGAGGGGCCGACCCAGACATCGACCGGAATGGCCGAGTCCAACATCGCGCGCAACAGTGCGGCGAAGGTCGAGTCGTCGACGACCACTCCGTTCGAGTCGGTCTGCATGATGAGGGCGCGCGCACCTTCGGCGTTCGCCTCATCGATCGAGGTGCGCATGAAGTCCACCATCACCGGATCGAGCAGACCGCTCACCTTCACGACGGCGACGAAACCATCGGGGCCACCTTCATTGATGATCGTGGTCGAGGTCTGCGCGGCCACGGGTGACGCGGTGGCACTGACCACGAACCCGAACAGTCCGAGGATCATCGCCACGACAGCGATGATGACGGCAACGGTGGGTAGTCTGCGCACGTCGAGCCTCCGAGGGGAATATGGACCCTGCACGATTTTTCGCAGCATCACGGGTCCTCATCGTGGCCGGGAAGGGGGGCGTGGGCAAAAGCACGATGTCGGCTGCTCTGGCCCGAACCGCAGCCCGAGCCGGACTGTCCACCCTGCTCATCGCCCTCACCCCGGACGGGCCGGTCAGTCGGCTCTTCGCTCAGGCGCCGCTGGGCTCGGCGCCGGTGACCCTTCACCCCGGCGGCGGCCGAGCCGGTGACGCCGAGGTCACCGGGCGACTGGTGACCCCCGACGAGGCCCTCGCCGAGTATCTGGCCGATCACGGACTGGCTCGCATCACCCGCCGCCTCGTGTCCACCGGGGCCATCGACGTCGTCACCACCGCCGCCCCCGGGATCCGTGACCTGCTCGTCCTCGGACGGATCAAGGGATGGGAAGCGGCCCGAACCGCCGATCTCATCGTTCTCGACGCCCCCGCCGCCGGTCACGCCGTGTCGTTCCTGCAATCGCCCACGGGACTGCGGGCCGCCGTCGGTGTCGGACCCATCGCGTCGCAGGCCGACGACGTGCTCGCCATGCTCGCCGATCCGCAACGGTGCAGGGTCATGCTCGTCACCCTCGCCGAGGAGACACCGATCAACGAAGTCATCGAGACGGCGTTCGCACTGGAGGACGAGATCGGTGTCGCCCTCACGCCGGTGATCGTCAATGGGCTCGTCGACGTTCCCGACGGCCTGCACCTCGACCTCGACCATGCACTCGATGAACTCATCGCAACTCGCACACCGGCGCTCAGCGCGGCGCAGATCGACGAGTTGCGTGCGGCGACATCATTCCGACTGCGGTGGGCGGCGCGCCAGGCTGAACAGGTCGAACGCCTGCGCGAGTTGCTTCCGCTTCCACAACTCTCCACTCCGTACCTATTCACCACCGAGCCGGGGCCGACGGAACTGGAGATGTTGAGCGACGCGCTCAATGTCGGGATCGACGAACTCGATGAGGACGACGCATGAGTTCGATCGCTGCGCTGCTCGACGAACGCTCGGTGATCGTGTGCGTCGGCGCTGGAGGTGTGGGGAAGACCACCACCGCCGCCGCACTCGCGATCGAAGCCGCGCGCCGGGGTCGCCGCGTCTGCGTGGTCACGATCGACCCGGCTCGCCGACTCTCCGACGCCATGGGTTTCGACAGTGACCGCGCCATCGGCAATGAGCCGCAACGCATCGCACTCGACGCGCCGGGCGAAGTATGGGCGGTCATGCTCGACACATCGACCACCTTCGATGCGTTGATCCGGACCTACGCGTTGAGTGAGGAGCAGGCGCAGACGATCCTCGCCAATGATTTCTACACCAACATCGCCCATTCCATGTCCGGTTCGCACGAATACATGGCCATGGAGAAGTTGTACGAACTGCACAATGACGCGCGCTTCGACCTCGTCATCGTCGATACACCCCCGACCAGCAACGCCGTCGATTTCCTCGAAGCCCCCGATCGCATCACCCGATTCCTCGATCATCGTCTCTACAAGGTGCTGGTCACCCCGAGTGGCGGATTGGCGAGAGTCGTGAACTTCGCCGCGCAAGGCTTCCTGCGGACCGTGGCCCGTATCGTGAGTGCCTCGGTGGTCGACGATGCCATCGCCTTCTTCGCCGCGTTCGACGGAATGGAAGAAGGGTTCCGCGGTCGAGCCGAGGCCGTACACGACCTGCTCATCGCGCCGGACACCGCGTTCGTACTAGTGGCCGTTCCCCGCCAGGACACCATCGACGACGCCGCCCGATTCGTGAAGCGATTGAACGAGGCCGAGATCGACGTCGATGCCGTCATCATCAACCGAGTGCATCCCTCGTTCGGAACGACACCCACCTCGGCCAGCACCGAGGACCCGTTGCAACCGTTCCTGACGGTGATGGCCGAGTCGCAGTCGGTGGCCACCGAACAGGATGCCGTGCTGGCCACCCTGACCGACGCGCTCGGCGCCGGGATGGTCGCCAAGGTGCCGTTCCTCGACAACGACGTCCACGATCTCGAGGGTCTGGCCGCGCTGGCCGAGTGGCTGGTGCCGGTCGAGAACGACGCCAACCCGTAGCTCGAAGGTTGGGCGGCCATCGCTCCAGCCGGTACTGTCTGACCCGTGCCCACCATCCTTCTCGCCACCGATGCCGATTGGATCCTCGAGGAGGTCGACGCGGCGCTCGCCGACGAGTCGACCACCGTGTATCGAGTTCGGGCCGGCATCGACGTGCTCGAGGCCATCGACAAGGTGAGCCCGGATCTGGTCATCATCGACGAACAGATCGGCAACATGGGCGGCATCGCCACCTGCATGGCCATCCGCAACGCCGAGGGCATGGACGTCATCCCCATCACCGCCGTCCTGCTGCTGCTCGATCGGGCCCACGACGTGTTCCAGGTCCAGCGCTGCGACGCCGACGGGTACCTCATCAAGCCCCTCGATTCGCTCCGCCTGCGTCGGGCGGCGGACGTCCTGCTGGCCGGAGAGGCCTACGCCGATCTCATCGACATCGTGTCCGGCGACACGGTCGATGCGGCCGCGAACGCCTGATTGCCGGCGTTCGTCGCCACCGGAGTCGTCCGATAGGGTGACCCTT
>CAZMJK010000012.1:0-2783 GCA_964566555.1 uncultured Bifidobacterium sp.
CCTTCGAGCCATGGAGGCTTCAACACATGGCACTGCGCCTCGGCGACACCGCCCCCGATTTCACCGCTGACACCACTCAGGGTCAGGTCACCTTCCACGACTGGAAGGGCGATTCCTGGGCGATCCTCTTCTCCCACCCCAAGGACTTCACCCCGGTCTGCACCACCGAACTGGGAACGGTCGCGAAGCTCAAGCCCGAATGGGACAAGCGCAATGTGAAACCCATCGGACTGTCGGTGGATCCGGTCGACTCCCACCTCTCGTGGGAAGGCGACATCGCCGAAACCCAGGGGCAAGCCGTCAACTTCCCCGTGATCGCCGATCCCGATCGAACGGTCGCCGATCTCTACGACATGATCCATCCGAATGCCAATGACACCCTGACCGTTCGTTCGGTGTTCATCATCGATCCCGCCAACAAGGTGCGGCTCATCCTCACCTACCCCGCCAGCACGGGGCGCAACTTCGATGAACTCCTGCGAGTGATCGATTCGTTGCAACTGACCGATGGCTACAAGGTGGCGACTCCGGCGAACTGGACCGATGGTGATGACGTGATCGTCGTTCCCGCTCTTTCCGACGAGGAAGCGACCGAACGATTCCCCAAGGGGTTCACGAAACTCAAGCCCTACCTTCGAATCACCCCGCAGCCCAACCGCTGACGAGATCGTTCGATCGGACACCCGATGTGCCAAAGGGGACAGGCCATTGCCTGTCCCCTTTGCGCGTCGAGGGCCTAGCCTTTCGCCCGTGACGACGACGACTTCCTCTCCCGCCAGCACCTCGACTGCGGCCTTCACCGAACACGTCCGCAAGGTCTACGGAGCGGGCGACACCCTCGTGACCGCTCTCGATGACGTGAGCGTGTCATTCGAGCGGGGCAAGTTCACCGCGATCATGGGCCCTTCCGGAAGCGGCAAGTCAACCCTCATGCATTGCGTTGCCGGCCTCGACACCATCGATGACGGACGTATCTTCATCGGCGACGTCGACCTCAGTGGGCTCAATGACAAGCAACTCACGCGACTGCGCCGGGACACGATCGGATTCGTGTTCCAAGCGTTCAATCTCGTACCGACGCTGACCGCCCTCGAGAACATCACCCTCCCGATGGACCTCGCCGGGCGAACACCTGATCAAGCATGGCTGGACTCCATCATCGCGACCGTGGGTCTCGGCGATCGCCTTTCCCATCGTCCGAGCGAACTGTCGGGTGGTCAGCAACAACGCGTCGCCGTGGCCCGAGCGCTTGCGAGTCAACCATCGATCATCTTCGCCGATGAGCCGACGGGCAATCTCGACTCCCGCAGCGGTTCCGAAATCCTCGAGTTCATGCGCACCGCGGTCACCAAGTTCGCACAGACCATCGTCATGGTGACGCACGATCCTCTCGCCGCAAGTTATGCAGATCGCGTCATCTTCCTTGCCGACGGCCGCGTCGTTGATGACATGCAGTCGCCCACCACTGATTCGGTGATCGATCGCATGAAGCGTTTCGGGGCCTGACGTGCTGCGAGTGACGATTCGTGGGCTACTCGCCCACAAGGTTCGATTGATCGCGACCGCCGTTTCGGTGCTGTTGGGCGTTGCGTTCATGTCCGGTACGCAGGTGCTCACCTCGAGCATCAGCGCGAGTTTCGACAAAGTGTTCTCCGATGTCTACGCCTCGATCGATGTCGTGGTTCGCTCGACCAACGAGGTCGACACCCCGTTCGGACCCGAACGAACGCGAATTTCCGAGTCCGTACTTCCCGCGGTGACCACGGTTCCGGGAGTCGAGGCCGCCGAGGGTCAGGTCGTGGGCCAGATCAAGGTTCTCGACGAGAACAACGAGCCGCTCGTGACCGCCCAGGGCCCGCCGAACTTCGGCCTCAATTGGTTGACCTCGCCGGCACTGAACGGATGGAACCTCGTTGAAGGAACAGCCCCCACCCGTCCAACCGACATCGTTCTCGACTTCAAGACCGCCAAGGATGGCAAGTTCACCGTCGGCGACACCGTGAATGTCGCGGTCACGAAGGGCATCCAAACATTCACGCTCGTGGGAGTTGCGAAGTTCGGCAAACTCGACACGTGGGGTGGAGCACAAGCTGCCCTGTTCGCCACTCCCACGATCCAATCTCTCGTCGGCGAACCTGGGACGTACGACTGGATCTCGATCGCTGGGAAATCGGGGGAATCCCAAACGCAGTTGAGCGAGGCGGTGTCGAAAGTGATCCCCTCGGGCACCGAGGCGATCACGGGTAAGGAATTCACCGAGGAAAGTCAATCGGCGTTCCAGAAGATCATCGCCATCTTCAGCACGTTCCTCTTGGTCTTCGCGCTCATCGCGTTGTTCGTGGGTTCGTTCATCATCTACAACACGTTCTCGATCATCGTCGCCCAGAGGACCAAGGAACTGGCGCTCCTGCGGGCGCTGGGCGCCAGCCGAGGACAGGTCCTTCGTTCGATCATCGTCGAAGCATTAGCCGTCGGCTTGATCGCGTCGATCCTGGGAGTCGGCTTCGGCGTCCTGCTCGCGATCGGACTCAACAAGTTGATGCAGTCGATCGGGTTCTCGGGTCCCGATACGCCGATCGTGATCCCTCCCGTGGCAATCCTCGTCTCGCTGTTCGTGGGAACGCTCATCACGCTGGTCTCCGCTCTCTTCCCCGCTCGGCGCGCCGCCACGGTTCCGCCGATCGCCGCCATGCGCGACGTCGCCGTCGACCGAACCGGGGCGTCGCGCCTGCGAGTCATCTCCGGACTCGTGCTCCTGGCCTTCGGGGCATTCCTCCTGTGGT
>CAZMJK010000012.1:2793-18572 GCA_964566555.1 uncultured Bifidobacterium sp.
AACGGCAAGACCGATTCGGGCCTGCAACTCGTGGGCGGTGGAGCCTTCTTCGTCTTCATCGCTCTCACCGTCATCGGTCCCGTGATCGCCTCACCATTCGCCAGTGCTCTGGGCTGGCCACTGCAACTGGTCAGCCGCATCACCGGTCGCCTTTCACGCGAGAACGCGATGCGCAACCCCCGCCGCACCGCGACCACCGCTTCCGCCCTCATGATCGGTATCGGTCTCGTCGGATTCATCGCCGTCACCGCGCAGTCCATCAAGGCCTCGACGGTCGAGGCGATCGACCAATCGGTCACGGGCCAGTACGTCGTGACGACGGAGAGTTTCGGATCGACTGCGCTTCCACAATCGATGGCCACCGACCTTGCTGCCGTGCCCGGCGTCGAGGTGGCCGCCGGTCTTTCCGGGACGTTCGCCAACGTGTTGGGTTCGGCGAAGATCGTGCTCGCCGTGGAACCTTCGGCCATCACGAAGGTGATCACCTTCAACAATGTCGAAGGCACGTTCGCCGATCTCGGGGTCGGTCAGATCGCGGCGTCCGAGAAGTTGGCGAAGGACAAGGGCCTCAAGATCGGAGATTCGATTCCGGCGACGTTCCTGCAGGGCGGTCCGCAGACTCTCGTGTTGTCCTCCATCTATTCGACGGAGTTCCCCGTTCAAGGACCGGGTTGGATCATCTCGACGAGCGAGTTCAACGTCGTGGTACCTCCTGCCCAGCAGACCTATTCCGCGATCTATGTCGCACTCGATGACTCCTCGTCGGCCGGGATCGAGGCAGCCCGACCCGCGCTCGAAGCGGTGACCGATGCCGTTCCCGGCGCCAAGTTGCAGAATCTGACCGAGTACAAGAAGGCACAGACCGACCAGGTCAACCAATTCCTGCAGGTCGTCTACGTCCTCCTTGCGCTCGCTCTCGTGATCGCCATCGTCGGTGTGGTCAACACCTTGCTGCTCTCGGTCTACGAACGCACACGCGAACTCGGACTGTTGCGCGCGGTGGGCATGAGTCGCCGTCAGGTCAGATCGACGATCCGACTCGAGTCCGTGATCATCAGCCTCATGGGAACGCTCATCGGCCTGGTCATCGGCATCGTGTTCGGATGGGCACTGGTCACTGCGCTGGTCGATGAGGGGATCACCACGTTCGCCATCCCGTGGAGCCAGTTAATCATCATCGTGATCATCGCCATCCTCGCCGGTGTCGGCGCTGCGCTCTATCCGGCGCGTCGGGCCGCACGACTCGATGTGCTTCGAGCGATCTCGAGCGACTGATGGCCCACGATCCTTCCGCACTCGATCCCGCCATCACGTCGTTCCTGACCGAACGCCATCTGGCCTCGCTGACCACCATGCGGGCGGACAACACTCCGCACGTCGTCGCGGTGGGTTTCACATGGGATGCCGAGTCGTCCTTAGTCCGAGTGATCACGTGGGCCGGAAGCCGAAAGGCGCGCAACGTGGCTGAGCGACCGGGATCGCCGGCCGCGGTCTGCCAGGTCGATGGCGGACGGTGGCTCTCCCTCGAGGGGACCGCAACCGTCACCTCCGATCCCGACCGCGTCGAGGAGGCCGTCCGCCGGTACGCGCAGCGCTACCGCGAACCCAAGCAGCGAGATGACCGCGTCGTCATCGAGGTCGCCATCACTCGGATCATGGGTCGCGGCTGACACCTCGACTGCAACAATGGGGCGATGGATCGCTTCGTGCAGTCTCAGCGCTACGTCGTCTCGCTTGCCCTCGTTGCTCTCGTTCTCGTTGGAACCTTCGTCAGCGTCCAACAGGTCGACGAGCAGCGCGCATCGGCCACGGTGGTCGCGCCGCAAGCACTTCCAGCGATCTGTTCGGCGCGACCCGCCAACACCGCTCGCACCCCCCAGGAACTCGCCGACCACTACGACCTCACCCCACTTCATCAGGCCGGATTCGATGGGCGCGGCCGAACCGCCGCCATCATCGAATTCAACCAATCGGTCAATCGTCAGGCGTTCGTCGACTGGCGCTCGTGCTTCGATCTCGCGGGCGATCCGCTCGATCAACGACTGGTGACGGTCAATGGTTCCGGCGATGCCGTCGTGACATCGGGTTCGCTTCCTGCCCCCGGCAGCGAAGCCCAGGGAGACATCCAAGCCATCTCCATCGGGGCGCCGAACATCGACCGCATCTATTCACTCGTGAGTACCGGAGGCGAGAAGGCCGATCTCGCCGCGATCATCGACGGCATCACCAACGCAACTCTGACCGACGGTCGGCGAGTCGATGTGGTGTCGCTGAGTTTCGGTTCCTGCGAAACCGACTGGCTGAACGTACCGGGAGCGATCGATCGTACGGAACAGGCACTCGAACGCATGGCCGCGGCCGGCATCTGGTTCTTCAAGGCGGCCGGTGACGCGGGGCCTTCGGAGTGCCCACAACACCCCGCGTGCGGAACCGGCTCGCAACGCGACGAGATGATGAATTACCCCGCGAGTTCACCGTTCGTCATTTCGGTTGGCGGCACGGAATTCGTACCGCTCGACGAGACCCGAGTGTGGAACGCCACCAACCTCGGCCAAGGGCATTGCTCGGCCGGAGGCGGTGGCATCTCGAGTCACTTCTCGACGACGCCGACCTGGCAACGCGATCTCCTACCCGAAAAGCGCGCGGGACGACGAGTTCCCGACATCAGCGCGCTCGCCGGACAACCGGGGTACGCCTTCCTGACCGGCGCCGGGACATGGCACTCCGCCGGCGGGACCAGTTTCGCCTCCCCGCTCTATGCCGGAGCGTTCGCCTCGCTTCGCACCGCACTCTCCGCGAGTGACGTCGCGTTCCCCTCATCACTCCACGCACTGCTCTACTCCCTGCCGACGGGTAGCGACCTCGACAAGGCGTCACTCTTCGACGTCACCATCGGCAACAACCGCATCTACCCCGAGGTCGACTGCTGCGATGCTGCGGTGGGCTACGACATCGCCTCCGGATTGGGGGAACTCCGGTTCAACCGACTTCTGTCCGCCCTGACCGCGCCTCAGGTTCCCGCCTACACCGGCTGACAGCGAACAACGGGCTGCCCCACTTCACCCGTCGCCCCGTAGACTTGTCGCCATGGGAGCGAGCAAGCAGCGTGAGTGGCATCCCGCTTTCGAGGAGTACTGCGAAGCGATCTTCGAACTGCGCGAAGACGATGTCGACGTGATCCAGGCGCGAATCGCCGAACGTCTTGAAGTCTCGCGACCTGCGGTCTCCGAAATGATCCGCCGCATGGAACGTGCTGATCTGGTCGAGATCACCAACGGTGTCATCAAACTCCGACCGGAGGGCCACGAGCTGGCGGAAACGGTCGTTCGTCGTCATCGACTCGCTGAACGCTTCCTCACCGACATCCTCGGCCTCTCGTGGGCAGAGGCCCACGACGAGGCTGGCCGTTGGGAACACGTCATCTCCCCCACCGTCGAGGTCGCCATGATGCGCACCCTCGGTGATCCGACGACCTGTCCCCACGGGAATCCGATTCCCGGAACCGATTACGAGGCCCCCACGTCGGTCACGCTCGACACGCTCGAAGTGGGACAGACCTTCACGGTGTCGCGAATTCCCGAGGAACTCGAGTTCACACCCGGCCTCCTCGAGTTCCTCGAAACATCATCGTTGCTGCCCGGGCATTCCGGAACGGTCACCGAGATCGATACCGAGGGTCCCACGGTGGTGGAGATCGACGGTCGCTCCGTCACCATCTCCAAGTTCGCCACGCAACGCATCTTGGTGACGGCGGCCTGACCTACCGATCGACCCGATCGAAACGCCGAAGAATCACTCGGCGAGCGATTCGGGGAGTTCGGCTTCGTGAACGATCGCCAAGCGCTTGGTTGCGCGTGTGAGGGCGACGTAGAGAGCACGATTTCCCTGCGCCTGTTCCGCAACGATGAGCGACGGCTCGACGACGATGACGGCGTCGACCTCCAAACCCTTCACGAGGCCCACCTCGACCACGGTGACTCGATGTTCGAGACCATGACGAGTCGCTCGACCGAAAGCGATGTCAGCGCGTTCGAGTCCCGCGCACACCTCGTCGATGATCGATGAAGCACAGACGACAGCCACCTGTCCCGGATCCACGGCTGCTCGTTCGATGCGAGCGACATCGGCAACCACATCAGCGAGGCGACCGCTCTCGGCGCGACGCACGATCGGTTCGGCTCCGTCTTCACGTACCGACCGCGGTGGCCGAAGTTCGGGCGCGGCCCGACGCAACACGCGAGCGGCCAAGGACATGATCGGGGCCGGAAGGCGATATCCGAGCGTGAGTTCATTGCGACGCGGTTCGCGCTTCGACGGAAGCAACGCGAGGATCTCGTCCCACGACTCGTGGGCCCACTGACCGGTGGCCTGGGCGATGTCACCGACGACCGTCATCGATCCGTTGAGTGACCTGCGCTCGAGCATCCGCAGTTGCATCGGCGACAAGTCCTGCGCCTCATCGACGACGATGTGCCCGTAGGTGCGGATCTCGTCATCATCGGCCGCTTCGCCCTGGCGTCGACGGCGGGGCTTCGGTCCGAGGAGCGCTCGAGCCTCATCGAGAAGCGGCGCGTCGTCATGGGTCCATTCGACATCGACGACGGACTCCGAACGTTCCCGATACAGCGACTGCCATTCGTCCTCGTTCAAGTACGAGCCCGCGGCATTGCGAAGAAGTCCGCGGGCACCGAACAAGTCGTGCAGGAACTGCGCCGGGGTCAGAACCGGCCACATCCATTCGAGGGCTTCACGAACCACGGGATCCTTGCGCAAACGCTCTCGCACCTCCGAGGGGGCGAGATCACCACGGCCGGACAATGCGAGTTCCGCGAAGAGTTCGTTCTCGACGTACTTACGCGCCGGATTGTGTCGCCGATACCGACGGCGAGCATCCGCGACGATCTCTGCGCTTCGAGATCGGGAGAGCGTCAGTCGCTGCAGTCCGTACCCGACCACGAGATCCGAGCGAAGGGGACGTTCGCGATCACGCACCGCGCGGGCGAGGAACGACACCATTCGCGGATCGCCCTTGACCCGTGACGTGACGCCGACGTCGTAGTGGCGGATGCTCACATCGGGAACGAGGTCCGCCAGCACCGCCAGTTCCACGCCCGCCTCACCGAGCGACGGAAGCACCTGCTCGATGTAGCCGAGGAACAGACGGTTTGGACCGATCACGAGCACGCCTTGTCCCTCGAGGGGAAAGCGATGGGTATAGAGCAGATAGGCCGCGCGATGAAGGGCGACGACGGTCTTTCCCGTCCCCGGACCCCCTTGGACCACGAGCACCCCGGGA
The DNA here is from genome assembly GCA_964566555.1 of uncultured Bifidobacterium sp. GTDB lineage: Bacteria > Actinomycetota > Acidimicrobiia > Acidimicrobiales > Acidimicrobilacustridaceae > Acidimicrobilacustris. Next base: position 8,090 of record CAZMJK010000012.1, read on the forward strand.
AGTGGTGCTCGGATGATCTCGTCCTGCTCCCCCTGGATCGTGGCGACGATGTCGCCCAATCGACCGGTACGCGCCGTTTCGAGCGCGGTGAACAATGCCCCCTGCCCTCGAACCACCGTGTCGGAATCGAGTGACGCTTCACCCACCGGCATACCAAGGCTGGCGAGCGTTGCTCCGAACAACTCGTCCTCGACGCCGAGAAGGCGACGGCCGCGCGTGGCGAAGTGACGGCGACGCGACAACCCCATCGGCTGTCGACCGGTCGCCCGATAGAAGGGTTCGGCGACCGGCGCGCGCCAATCGACGATGACCGGCTCCTGTTCCTCATCGCTCACCGCAATGCGCCCGATATAGAAACTCTCCGAGAGTCCCTCGGGAGACTCGGCGTCGCGATCAATCCGTCCGAAACACAGTGCCGCATCCCCGAGTTGCAACTGCGTCAACCGGTTGAACACGGTTTCATGGATGACCTCTCGCTCGAAACGCGCCTGTTCCGTTCCTCCCCGCCCGACTTCCACCATGGAGGTCAGTCGAGCCGCGGCCTGCCGCGAATGTTCGAGACACGCATACGCGTGATCGATGTAGGCCTGTTCGGCATCGAGATCGGGATGTGGGGCCACGAGCTCCCTCAATGGGACGAGAAACCTTCTTCGCACAGCCGACATGGGCCGACAGGGCTCCGAAAGGGGGTTCTTCACTTTAGCGGTCGGCCCCCAAGGACCCTCCAGTGCTCGGATTCTCCTGAACGAGACCGTGTCGGTAGCGTGTCCGTGTGAGCGACCCCACGTCATCGACTTCGACTCTCCCCCCGTTCCTCCGAGCGTGTCGGGGCATTCCGGGAGGGCCCGACGATCGAGTCCCGGTGTGGTTCATGCGCCAGGCCGGTCGTTCACTCCCCGAATACCGGGCCATTCGCGGCTCGGGCAGCATCCTCGAGGCCATCGCCGATCCGGAACTGTCGGCGGAGATCACGTTGCAGCCCGTTCGACGCTACGGCGTCGATGCGGCGATTCTCTACTCCGACATCGTCGTTCCCGTTGCCGCCATCGGTTTCGGTGTCGACGTCGCTCCCGGGATCGGACCCGTCGTCGAGCAACCGTTCGCCCGTGCCGCCGACCTCGAGCGATTGCGCCCATTGGACCCCGAAGCCGACACCCCCTACGTGCTCGAAACCGTACGGATCCTCGCCCGGGAACTCCCCGTTCCCCTCATCGGTTTCGCCGGCGCTCCGTTCACCGTGGCGAGTTACCTCATCGAGGGCCGACCCTCGCGCACCTATACGAAGACCAAGGCCCTCATGCACGGGGACCCGGCGCTGTGGCACACGTTGATGGATCGACTCGCCGACCTCGCCATCGTTTCGTTGCGATCACAGATCGACAACGGTGCGGTTGCCGTCCAGATCTTCGACTCATGGGCGGGGACCCTGAGTCCTCCCGATTACGAGGCGTTCGTTCTTCCTCACAGTCAGCGTGTCTTCACCGAGATCGCCGATCGTGATGTTCCCCGAATCCATTTCGGAGTGGGAACCGGTGAATTGCTCGGTCTCATGGCCAGCGCCGGAGCCGATGTCGTCGGCGTCGACTGGCGCGTTCCTCTCGATGTCGCGCGCAGCCGCGTTCCCGACCGCGTTGCGCTTCAGGGAAACCTCGACCCGGCGCTCGCATTCGCCCCGTGGGAGGTCGTTGCCGATGCCACCCGTGATGTGCTGCGCCGCAACGCAGGACATCCGGGTCACATCTTCAATCTCGGCCATGGGGTGATGCCCGAGACCGACCCGTCCGTTCTCGAACGGGTGGTCGAACTCGTCCATACCGAAGGTCGCTGCGATGGGGTGAGGCCATGACCGAGAAGAGATGGGGCCTCGTGGTGATGGCCTACGGGACACCACGCACTCCCAAGGACATCGAGCCCTACTACACGCACATCCGTCGAGGCCGTGCGCCCGAGCCCCAACAGCTCGCCGAACTCGTCGCCCGCTACGAGGCGATCGGCGGGATCTCCCCGTTGGCCAGTCTCACCGAAGCGCAGCGATCCGCCCTCGAACGCGCGCTGGAAGCGCGTATGCCCGGCGCATGGACCGTGGTACTCGGACAGAAGCATGCCGAACCCTTCATCGAGGACGGCGTGAACGCACTCGCCGACGCCGGGATCACCGACGCGGTCGGGCTCGTGCTCGCACCGCACTATTCCGGCTTCAGCGTGGGCGAGTACCAACGTCGAGCCGCCGAGACCGGAGCCGAACGCGGCGTCACGATGCACGCCATCGACAACTGGCATCTCGACTCCTCGTATCTCGAATTCCTCACCACCGCTGTCCGCGACGAACTCGTCGAACTTCCCGAGCGAACGACTGTCCTCTTCACCGCCCACTCCCTGCCGGAACGAGTGCTCGAGAACGATCCCTACCCGGACGAACTCGCGGCGAGTGCAACGCACGTCGCGCAACAACTCGGTCTCGAAAGCTGGTCGCTGGGATGGCAGAGCGCGGGCCGAACCCCCGAGCCCTGGCGCGGACCGGACATCCTCGATGAACTCCGGCGGATCGCCGACGAGGGGTCGGCCGATGGCGTCCTCGTCTGCGCCCAGGGATTCACCTCCGATCATCTCGAGGTCCTCTACGACCTCGACATCGAAGCTGCCGCAGTCGCCGATGAACTCGGACTGGCGTTCCGCCGGACGCGATCGTTGAACGCCGACGATGTCGTGATGGCCGCGCTCGCCGACCTCGTGATCTCTCAGGTGCGATGACACACCGTCGTCGCGTCGTTGTCGTCGGCGCCGGAATCACCGGGTTGACCGCAGCGTTCACGCTGGCGACACACCGGCGCGATCTCGACGTCGTCGTCCTCGAGGCCTCGGAGCGCGTCGGCGGCAAGATCCTCACCACTCCGTTCGCCGGCCGACCGGTGGACTGCGGCGCTGACGCGTTCCTCGCTCGGGTCCCCGAGGCGATCGACCTCTGTCGCGAACTCGGACTCGACACGATCCTGACGACACCCGCGCAGAAGTCCGCCTACGTGTGGGTCAACGGATCGCTTCATCGACTCCCTTCCGGTCTCGTCCTCGGCGTCCCGACCGATTTCGATGCGCTCGCAGCGTCGGGGATCATCACTGCCGACGGCATCGAACGGGCCCGACAAGACCTCGACCGCACCGAGTGGGTCGACCGGGCCAACGGTGCGGACCCCGAAGGGGTTGACGATCAATCGGTGGGTGCACTCATCCGCGCTCGACTCGGCGACGAGGTCCACGAGAAGTTGGTGTCACCGCTCCTCTCCGGCGTGAACGCCGGCGATGCCGACCACTTGAGCCTCTCGGCCGGCGCGGCGCAGCTCGCCGTCGCCGCTCGCAGGTCGCCGAGTCTCGTCACCGCATTGCGGGAACAGACTGCGCACGCCGCGACCCAGTCGGAGACACCGGTGTTCCACGGCATTCCCGTGGGCACGCAGACGCTGACCGATCTTCTCCTGACCCGTCTCACGCAGGCCGCCGTCGCGGTGCACCGTTCCTGCCCGGTGCAGTCGATGACGCGAGTCGGTCCCAGGTGGGTGCTCACGACGCCGATCGGGGAACTCGAGGCCGACGAACTGCTCCTCTGCACGCCGGCGCATCCCACCGCTCGTCTCCTCGACACCGTCGCACCCGAGACGGCGCAGGAACTCGCAGACCTCGACTACGCGTCTGTCGCGATGGTCACGCTGGCGGTGGCGAAGTCCTCACTGGGAGTTCCGCTCGATGCCAGCGGCTTCCTCGTGGCCCAGACCGACCCGCTCCCGACACTCACCGCCTGTTCGTGGGCGTCGGCGAAATGGGCGCACCTCGATGATCCCGAGGTCGCACTCCTGCGCGTCTCGGCCGGCAAGTTCGGAGACACCCACGCCCTGGACCTCGACGATGGGGAGCTCGTCGCGGCGCTCACTGCCGATCTCGGCGTCACCATGGGGCTCGAGACCACGCCGGTCGCGGCACGAGTCACTCGATGGCTCGATGGACTGCCCCAGTACCGACCGGGGCACCCCGCTCGCGTGACGGCGTGGCGCGCGCAACTCGGCGAGGAGGCCCCTGGCCTCCATCTCGCCGGTGCGGCCTACGACGGACTCGGGCTTCCTGCCTGCATCCGCCAGGGCCGACAGGCGGCAGCTGTCGTCCGTTGACGGCCAGCCGGCCCGAATCCCCCGGATTCGGGCCGGGGCGGACCGGAAGATTTCGGCGCATTTCCCCTGTTCAGCGCCATTTCCGTTGCGAAAGTATTGCGGCTGCGTTGCGAGACTGCGACGAAACCGCAACACTTTCGTAACAATGCGAGCAACCTCCCCCCGCCCATTCCGCCTCCTGGTTCTCGTCCTCGTGGCCCTCGTGGTCTCGATGGGCGTCAGCGTCGCCCCGCGACCAAGCGCCGCCCTGGCTGCACAATCGGCGAGCGAGCCCATCCCCGAGAGCGGCGCGCAACTCACCGCGGCGGCGTGGCGGATGGCCATCGGCCAGGCCGTGGTCGATATCGGCGAGACGAAACTCGGTGCCCCGTACGTGTACTCCGCGGGAGGACCCGACGCGTTCGACTGCTCCGGATTCACCCGATGGGCATGGCTCCAACTCGGCGTCGAACTCCCCCACAACTCCGGAGCCCAATGGGCCATGGTCGACCCGATCCCCCTCGAGGAACTCCAACCCGGTGACCTGCTCTTCAATTGGGGATTCGGCGGTGGCGGCCCCGATCACGTCGGCATCTACGTCGGTGACGGGATCATGATTCACGCACCCAACAGCTCCGGTGTGGTGCGCTATGACTCCATCGATTGGTGGACCGGCGCAACGACACGAGCTGGAAGGGTTCGATGACCAACCCATTACGAAGCATCCGACGCGGGCCCGATCGACCCGAACGTGTCGTGGTGCTACTTCCCGGTTACGGCGACCGACCCGAACCGTTCCTCGATCGAGCCGCACAGTTCGATCCCGATGGTCGGTGGCTCGTCGTCGTGGTGGAACCACAACACCCGAGTGACCGGGGCCCGTATTGGTACGACGTCGACGACAACGGCCCGAACCCCGTCGATCTGGCCGCCGCAATCGCCGCCACCGACGCACTCTGCGGAACGCTCCTCGCCGAAACCGATCGCACCCCTGATGATCTCGTCATCGCCGGATTCTCCCAAGGCGGTGCGATCGCTCTCGCCCATTTCGTCGATCCCACGGCCGCAGTACAGCCATCGGCCGTTGCGACGTTGTCGGGTTATCTCCCGACTCGGGACGACACGCTGATCGACCTGACGCGCGCGACACACCGACCGGTACTCTTCGTGCACGGCGAGGACGACGATCTGGTGGAACCGGTTCGAGGCCGGTCGGCGGCGAGGGCGATTCACCGTTCCGGTGGTCTCGTAAGTTGGCACGAGGTCTCAGGTGGGCATCGTTTCGATCTCCCCATCACCTCGAAACTGGCGCTCTGGCTCGACGCGCTCGCTCGAGGTGACCAGCCGCACAGCCCCCCGATCTGACCAAGGGTCGGCGAAGCGACAAGGATGACACCGCGCCGTCGCCGCGCGGGTCGCACATCAGAACGGACCGTCGATGAGTTCCGAAACCCCCTCCTCCAATCCCCCATCGCCGAAACCGGACGTGTACGCCCGCATCATGCGGTTCGCGCCCGTCTACGTCGTCGCCTTCTGCATCGGCGTCCTGGTTCTCGTCGCGTTCCTTCGGCCGTTCGAGACTCCCTCGTCCGAGGTGCGCATCGAGAACGCGCTCGTCGGGGCCGACAACAATCCGACGGGGGCCTATTTCCTGCTGCGCAATGCGGGAGGATCCGACACCCTCGTCGGCGCCTCCTCCCCGGCAGCGACGTCGATCTCGTTGCAGATCATCGATCCGACGACGACCACGAGCACACCGGAGTCGGCCGCGTCGGGGGGCACCTACATGACCGTGGATCGCATCGACATCCCGGGCTTCGCCGATCTCAAGTTCATCCCGGGAGGCAACCAACTCCTGCTGAGCGGGGTGGTGAGCCCGCTGGTCACCGGCCAGACCGTTCCCATCACCCTGCAGTTCGAACGCGCGGGTGCGATCACCATCGACGCCGAGGTGGAGCCGTATTCGGTCATCGCCGACCGACTTCTCCCCCCACGATTGAAACTCCCGGGTCAGTAGTCGGCGGACCGAGTTGCGAACCGTCCGCCGCTCCTCCATAATGAGAATGCTTCTCATTCCCATCTTGGAGTTCCAATGCCGCTCCTTCCGTCACGCCGGTCACGGTCCATCTCGCTGCTTTCCATCGCTGGTGGCCTGTTGCTCACACTCGGCACCCTCAGCGCATGCGCCAGCGATTCTGATTCGAGTTCCAATCCTTCCAACTCGCTCGTGCCGGCGCGACCGCTCGTCGTTGCCACGACCCCGATCCTGGGCGACCTCGTGCGTCAGGTCGGTGGCGAGGACATCGACGTCGAGGTGCTGATCCCCTCTGGCGCTGACCCACACGATTTCGAACCGTCCGCCGCTCAAGCGGCGCGCTTGCGCGATGCGTCACTCGTTGTCGCCAACGGACTGGGACTCGAAGAGAATCTTGAGTCCACGCTCCAAAGCGCCAGCGATGATGGCGTCACCGTCTTCGAAGTGGGCGAGGACATCAACCCGCTCCCCATTGAGGGCCACAGTGATGAACATGCCGAGGAATCGGTTGATGAGCACGCGGCCGCAAAGAAAGCGGGGGGCCACGAGCACGGCTCGGAGGACCCGCATTTCTGGCTCGATCCTGAACGAATGGCCACCGCCGCCACTCTGGTCGCCACGCAACTCGCAACCTTGCCCGGAGTGGAGAGCGCCTCAGTTCAAACACGGGCGACGTCGTACGGCGATATGGCGAAGGCCGCCATGGCCGAAGCACGTGATCTCCTCGCTGTTGTACCGGCCGATCAGCGCAAACTCGTGACCAATCACGACGCCCTCGAATATTTCGCGCAACGTTTCAACCTCGAAGTGATCGGCACAGCGATTCCCGGAGGTTCGACGATGGCCGAGCCGAGTGCGGCCGATATCAAGAACCTCGTGGGTGTCATCAAGCGCAACGGCGTGCGGGCGATCTTCTCGGAGAGCACCGTGTCATCGAAGATCATCGAGACCGTGCAGCGCGAGGTGGGTTCACAGGTGCGGGTGGTGGAACTCTCCACCGACACCCTCGGTCCCGCCGGAAGTGAGACCGCCACCTATCCCGGTCTCATCGTGACGACGGCACGACTCATCGCGAACGGGCTGACCGGCAAATAGGAATCTCGCTCGGGCGACGGGCAGCCTCTAGCCTCCGAACACTGTGTCCTGGCTGACCGACCCCTTCCATTACGACTTCATCCTCCGATCCCTTCTCGCCGGATCGCTGGCCGCGATCACCTGCTCGTTGATCGGAACCTGGGTCGTCATCCGCGGCATGTCGTTCATGGGCGATGCCCTCGCTCACGGCGTCATGCCGGGCATCGCCATCGCTTTCATCGTCGGCGTCGACATCGCGATCGGAGCCTTCCTCTCGGCCATCGTCATGGTGATCGGCATCAATCTCGTGAACCGAGCCTCACGCCTGTCGAGCGATACCGGGATCGGTCTGCTGTTCGTGGGGATGCTGGCGCTCGGCGTCGTCATCATCTCGAGAACTCGCTCGTTCACCGGCGACCTCACCTCGTTCCTGTTCGGATCGATCCTCGGCGTGCAGGACTCCGACATCTGGCTCCAACTCGTCGCTGCCGCCATCACCTTGATCGCCGTGATCCTGTTTCACCGATTCTTCCTGGCTCTCTCGTTCAACACCGAGAAGGCGGCATCACTCGGGTTGCGGCCCCGCCTCGCCCATTTCGTCATGCTCGCCCTGATCGCGTTGGCCATCGTCGCCTCGTTCCGAACCGTGGGAACCCTCCTCGTCTTCGGACTGCTCATCGCGCCTCCGGCCACGGCGGCGCTGCTGGTCAGACGAGTACCCACCATGATGATCACCGCTTGCCTCATCGGTGTCGGCTCGGTGTTCATCGGATTGATCATCACCTTCCATTTCGATACCGCAGCCGGTGCGACCATGGCCGGCACCGCTGTCGCCATCTTCTTCATCACCCTCTCCGTCCGTGAGGTCACGACTCGACTCATGCGGCACGCGCAACCAGCCCACACGTGAGCGCATGATCGACCCGCGCGCACTTCGATCACTCCTTCGCGCCGTGATCGCCGGTCTCTTGGTCGCCGCATCGGTTCCGCCTTGGGGTTGGTGGCCACTGGCGTTCCTCGGCATCGCCATGTGGGACCGATTACTGGTCAGCGCCAAACCGAAAGCGCGATTCGTTCGATCGACGGTATTCGCCATCGCATGGTTCGCGCCGTCGATGTTGTGGATGGTCGATCTCACTGCTCCCGGCTACCCCGTCGCCGTTGTCGTCTTCGGTCTCTACGTCGGCGTCGCCGGTCTCGCCGTTCCCGGTCGCAGCCGGAACTCGTGGATTCGATGGCTCGCAGTTCCCGCCGCCTACACCCTCGCCGAGGCCGCTCGATGCACGTTCCCATTCGGTGGGGTACCTCTGGCAACGACGGCCATGGGTCAGGCCAGTGCCCCGCTCGGACAGCTCGCGCGCGTGGTCTGCGCCATCGGCGTGACCTTCGCCGTGGCTGTCGTCGGTGTCGCGTTGTCGGCACTCTGGGAACGACGACATCTTCTCGGGGCGATCACCGCAGGAGCCGTCGTTCTCTGCTGGCTCCTCGCCGTGGTGGCTCCCAGTGGCCATGACATCCGTGCGATTTCTGTGGCGGTGGTGCAAGGCGGCGGAGAGCAGGGAACCCGAGCCAGCGAGACCAATCCGCGCGATGTGTTCGAACGTCATGTCGCGGCAACATCACTCGTCACCACTCCGGTCGATCTCGTGTTGTGGCCGGAGAACGTCGTCGCCGTCGAGGGGCCGATCGCAACGAACCGCGAGAATGCCGAACTGTCACGAATCGCCACCGAACTCGAGACGACGCTCGTGGTCGGCATCACCGAGGGACTCGACGCTTCCCGGTTCGCCAACGCCTCGATCGTCTATCTGCCCGACGGCACCACCGGAGAGCGATACGACAAAGTGCGCCGCGTCCCATTCGGCGAATACGTCCCCCTCCGCGGACTCATCGAAGCGATCGCCGGCGAGAACGCCGGACTCCCGGTACGCGATGCCGTGACCGGATCGCAACCAGCAGTGATTCGCACCCCGGCCGGTGACCTCGCCATCGCCATCTCATGGGAGATCTTCTTCACCAACCGTGGCCGAGACGGCGTGCTTCACGGCGGCCAGTTGCTCCTCAACCCGACCAATGGATCGAGCTATTGGCTCACCGAGGTCCAGACCCAACAGGTCGCATCAAGTCAACTGCGCGCCATCGAAACCGGGAGGTGGGTGCTTCAAGCGGCACCCACCGGGTTCTCGGCCATCGTGAATCCAACCGGGACCGTCGAACAACGGACCTCGATCTCCGAACAGGCAGTCCTTCAACAGGACGTCATGCTCCGGTCGGGCGACACGATCGCGACGCGCATCGGTCCGCTCCCGATCGTGTTCGTCTCACTCATCGCGCTCGTCGTGTCGTGGTGGTTCGCCACCGAGGGGTTCTCCACTCTGCGCGGCAAAATCAAAGTTCGACGATCAACGTGACCGGTCCGTCGTTGACGAGTGCGACCGACATCTCGGCACCGAACACGCCAGTCGCCACGGTGATCTCGCGCCGCCGCAATTCGGCGACCACCTCGGCAACCAACGGTTCGGCGACCTCTCCCGGTGCTGCCGCCGACCAGCCGGGCCGACGTCCCCTGCTCGTCTCGCCATAGAGGGTGAACTGGCTCACCACCAACACCGAACGATCGCTTCCCAGTTCATCCACCGAGATCCCCATCCGACCGGTGGGATCGTCGAAGATCCGAAGCCCGGCGATCTTCGCCCCCATCTTGTGGGCCGTCTCGACCGTGTCGTCATGGGTGACCCCGACGAGGACGACGAGCCCCTCCCCGATGGCCCCCACCACCTCGCCGGCCACGGTCACCGACGCCGATTCGACCCGCTGGATGACAGCTCTCACCCTCGCAGTCTCGCCCCAATCGGGCCTGTGGATGACGATCCCGGCCTGTCTTGACCGCTGTCGAGAGGCCCGACGAAACTTGATGACCCATGTCTCCCCGCCCCGACCTCCCCGGGCGCACCGAACTCGCAGCCGACGGCGAGCTTCCCCTGCGCATCGCCTTCCTCACCTACCGGGGCAAACCCCACGTGGGTGGTCAGGGCGTGTACACCCGTCACCTCACCAAGGCGCTGGTCGACCTCGGCCACGAGGTGGAGGTATTGGGCGGTCAGCCGTACCCCATCCTCGATCCCCGGGTACCGCTGATCGAACTCCCCAGCCTCGACATCTACAACGACGCCTACCCCATGCGATTGCCGTTGCCGTTCGAGATCAAGAATCTCGGCGACGCGATCGAAGTGGGCAG